>CADBNX010000549.1 GCA_902796115.1 uncultured Eubacteriales bacterium | reverse complement strand
GCCCGATGCATGAACAACGAGGCTCTTTATCTGCGCCTTGTGGGCATGCTGGCAAAGGAAACGCAGTTTGCGAAGATGAGACAGGCCGTCGCGGAAGGAAAACTGCAGGAGGCGTTTGAGGCGGCGCATGCCCTCAAGGGAGTTCTGGCCAATCTTGCGCTGACGCCGCTTTATACCCCTGTGTGTGAGATAACGGAGCTGCTCCGGGCAAAAACGGAAACGGATTTGGGCCCTCTGCTGGACGAAACCGACGTCCGGCTGCGCGCACTGCAGGCGCTGATCCGCGGGCAGGAAGGCCCGGGAGGAGCGGCGGAATGAAACACCATCCGCATTTTGTCCGATATGTGCTGTTTGCGGCCGCGCTGCTGCTCTGCACATTCTTCCTGTTTGCTTCGCAGGCGTCGGAAAAAGCAAAATGGCCGGTGTCCCCGGGCGGAGACGTCAAGAAAAACGGAAGCCTGAAGGTTGATGTGGCCGGCGTATCACAGGGGTATTTCCAGGCGGCGCTGCAGGAGGGGAGCAAGAGCAAATTCAAGCTGCGGGTGGCCAGAAACGGACAGACGCTGACCTATAACCTGAACAGCGACGGCAATTTTGAGGTGTTTCCGCTGCAGCTGGGAAACGGTTCCTATGAAATCACACTGTATAAAAACGTATCCGGCAAAAAGTATACGTCCGCGGGAAAAGTCTCGGTACGGGTGGAGCTGAAGGACGCCCAGAGCTGTTTTCTGTATCCGAATCAGTATGTGAGCTATACCCCGGAATCGGAAGCGGTGCTCCAGTCGGATGAATTGTGCGGCGGAATGACCGAGAAGGAAGCGTATGACGCGGTCTGCTCCTATATGAGCAAGACATTCCTGTATGATTATGTGAAAGCCGTGACCGTCAAATCGGGAACCCTGCCCGACATCGACGGTACCTATGGGAAAAAGATGGGCATCTGTCAGGATCTTTCCGCCGTGATGTGCTGCATGCTGCGCACGCAGGGCATACCGGCCAGACTGACGATCGGGTACGCGGATTCGAGCTATCATGCGTGGGTGCAGGTCCGCTTCGGCGGCCAGGACTATTTTTTTGATCCCACGCTGGCGGTCAACGGCATCGGAAAAGTGAAGACTTATTCCGTGGAACGGTATTACTGAACACCGGACAGGAGGAGATTTTATGAAAAAAACGGATGAAAAACAGCTGAGCGCCGCCGAACTGAGCAATTTCTGCGGTCAGGTGGCGCTGATCCTGGAAGCGGGCCTTCCGCTGTATGACGGCATGGAAACGCTGGCGGGAGCGGACAGCGCTTCCGCGCATGCGGATTTCTATCAGGCGGCCAGCCGGGGCGTGACGGAGACGGGATCCCTGTATGAAGCGCTGAAAAAAGACGGCAGGTGGCCGGAATACCTGGTGGAGATGACCGGGATCGGAGAACGCGCGGGACAGCTGGAAAAAGTCATGCGCGGTCTGGAAGCCTATTATGCGCGGGAGGATCGTATCCGCAGCGCGGTCAGCAGCGCGGTCACCTATCCGCTGGTGCTGGGCGGGATGCTGGTCGTGATCGTGCTGATTCTGCTCTGGCGCGTATTGCCGGTATTCCGCAGGGTGCTGTCCGGCATGGGCGTCGGCCTTTCCGACAGCGGGAGCGCAATGATGCGTATCGGCGCGGCAGTGGGCTGGATCGTGCTTGCGGCTGTGCTGCTCGCGGCCGTCGGGGTGATCGCGGCGGTCGTGCTTCTGCGGACGGGACATCGGGAAAAGGTGATGTCCCTGCTGGAGCGCTTTTTCCCGGCAGTGGCCCGGCTGAACCGCAAGCTGGCCGCTTCCCGCATTGCAGGCGTGCTGTCGATGATGCTTTCCGGCGGATTCCCGATGGAGGAGGCTCTGTCGATGACCGAATCCGTACTGGGCGACAATCCGGAAGCGCGGGCGAAAACGAAAAAGCTGCATCAGGCGCTGGAAGAAGGAAAAACGTTCGCGGACGCCGTCGCGCAGAGCGCCGTTTTTGACCCGCTGCATGAAAGCATGGTCCGCATGGGCAGCGCGACCGGCCGGGAGGATCAGGTGCTTTCCCGCCTTGCCGTGCTGTATGAGGAACAGGCGGAAGAGGATATTACCCGGCTGGTTTCCATCATTGAACCGACGCTGATCGCCATTCTGGCGGTTGTGATCGGCGCGGTGCTGCTGTCCGTGATGCTGCCGATGGCGGGCATCCTGACCAGCCTCTGACAGGAGGCACCCGGATGAGCAGAAAAGATATCCTGAAATTGGGACTGATCCTGCTGGTGCTGGTCTGTGCGGTGGGACTGTATTCCCGGATCTCCGCTTTTGCGGACCGGGATGAAACCGAACTGGTGCGCCGCGCGGTGCGGGAAGCCGCACTGACTTGCTATGCCGTAGAGGGCGCGTATCCCGGGAGTGTGGAGTACCTCAGGGAGCATTATCGCCTGGCCTACGACAGCGAACGCTATTACGTGACGCTGGAAGCGTTTGCCTCGAACCAGATTCCCGATATCTTTATCACGATGAAGGGAGCGCAGGCGCCATGAAAAAGAGGGATGTATCCCATACGGTTTCCGGCGCGTTTGTATTCCTGCTGCTCGGGCTGTTTGCCGTGTTTTCCACGGTGACAGTGCTGCTTGGCGCCAGGGCATACCGGAATATATCGGCTTCCACCGGGGTGAACAGCGCGCAGCGGATCTCCTCTTCCTACCTGCGCAGCATGCTGAGGGCGGATGATGAAGCAGGCGCGGTGTATACGGAAAAGACGGACGGCATCGATACGCTTGTCATGAAAAACGTGTACGACGGCGAGGAATACCTGACCCGCGTTTATGTGTATGACGGGTATCTGCGGGAATGGTTCACGGAAGCAGACACGCCTTTTGAACCGGAAAACGGGGAAACCGTGTGTCCCGCGGAGGAAATGACCGCGGCAGAGGAGAACGGGCTGATCCGTATCCGGGTAAAGACGGACGGGGTTTTCCATGAAATCCGCTGCGCGCAGCGCTCGGCCGGCACGGAAGGGGGAGCGGAATGAAAAACAGAAGCAATTCCCTTTTGCTTGAACTGCTGATCGTGATCGCTTTCTTCATGATTTCCGCGACGGTGCTCCTGCAGGTATTCGCCGCGGCGAGAGCGCAGAGCGTCCGGGCGGAGCACCTGGCCGCGGCAGCGGCGGAGGCGCAGAACATTGCCGATACCCTCTACGCGGCACCCGATGCCGAAGAAGCGCTCAGGGAACTCGGGTTTGCAGACGCGGACGGGATATGGCGGCGGGAGGAACCCGCGTGGCGGACGGAGGTATCATGCTCGGCGGAGGAATCCGGCGCGGGCGTCATGCGGCGTGCGCTTGTACGCGTGCTCTCCGCGGAAGGAGAGGAATGGCTCAGCCTGCCCTGCTCCCGTTTTGAGGAGGTGCGTCCATGAAGCGGAAAAGCAGTATTGCCCTGGGACCCGGCGCGCCGTCCCTGATCCTGATATTTGTGACGCTGGCGATGAGCGTGCTGGGCATGCTCTCCCTGATGACGGCGCGCAATGACCTGAAACTGAGCGAGCGCAGCGCGGAAGTGGTGCAGGCGGTCTTCCTGCTGAATGAACGTTCGGAGGAAAACCGGCAGATGCTGGCGGAGCTGCTGGCGGAAAGTTCTCTTTCCCCGGAGGAAGCGCTTGCCGGACTGGAACAGACCCTGCCGGAAGGGTTTTCTACCGACGGAAATAAAATATCCTGGCTGGAAACGGATGGGGAAAGAACGCTGGACTGCGCAGTGGCATGCCATTTGGAGGAGGGCGCCGTGCGCCTTGACTGGATACGGCACAGTCTGCGGGTGGAACTGGACGAGGAGGACATATGGGACTGACGGAATTGCTGAAGCGCGCGGTGGAACAGGGCGGGTCCGATGTCTTTTTTATTCCCGGTTCCCCGGTGACGGTCAAAATCGAGAGCACCATGCAGCCCCTGAGCGAGGAAAAACTGACGCCCGCGGATACCGAAAAACAGGTACAGGGCATGTATGAACTGGCACATCGCGATTATTCCCTGCTGGAAAGGGAGGGGGATGATGACTTTTCCTTCGCCATCCGGGATGTCAGCCGGTTCCGCTGCAACGCGTACCGGCAGCGCGGCACGCTTGCCGCAATCTGCCGTATTGTGAATTTCGAACTGCCGGACCCCGCAAGGCTGCATATTCCGGATATCGTGATGGATCTGGCCGGGCAGCGAAGCGGAATGGTGCTGGTAACAGGCCCCGCCGGCAGCGGAAAAAGCACCACGCTTGCCTGCCTGGTGGACAGGATCAATGCGACCCGGGCCGCGCATATCGTGACCATTGAGGATCCGATCGAGTACCTGCACCGGCACAGGAAGTCCCTGGTGAGCCAGCGGGAGGTGCCCAATGACGCATCCACCTTTTCCCGCGCGCTGCGCGCCGCGCTGCGCCAGGCGCCGGATGTGGTGATGCTGGGAGAAATGCGCGATGCCGATACGGTTGCGACTGCCATTACCGCGGCGGAGACCGGGCATCTGCTTCTCTCCTCGCTTCATACCATCGGTGCCGCGAAAACGGTGGACCGCATCATAGACGTATTCCCGGCGGATCAGCAGTCGCAGGTGCGCATACAGCTTTCCGCCGTGCTTCGTGCCGTGGTGTCGCAGCGGCTGGTTCCCACCCTGGACGGGAAGCGGGAAGCGGTGTTCGAGGTAATGCAGGTCAATCCGGCCATTTCCAATATGATCCGTGACGGACGCACCCACCAGATCGACAATGTGATTTACGGCGCGGCGGACAAAACCATGATGTCGATGGATGCGGAACTGGCCCGTCTGGTGCGGGAACGCCGCGTTTCCCGCGAAACGGCACTGCTTTACGCCGCCAATCCGGAAACCCTGGCAAAGCGGATCTGAAATATCCCGAAGAGGAGAAAACCCCATGAAAAAAGCACTGGCCATCCTGACGGCGTTCCTTCTGTGCGCATTGCTTCCGGCTTTCGGGGAGGAAGCGGCGCTCACCATCGGGGATCTGATGCGCGCCAACAGCACGCGCGCGATCCTTGACGCGCACGAAAATCTGATCATGGCTTACGAAACCGAAGACGGCGTCAACGCCATCTATGCGGATGAGAAAGTCAAATTCACGCTGTTCCGCTCCCGGCCGGAGGAGGATTCGGACGGGGATACGATGATGCTGATGACATCGGACGGGTGCATGGTACGGGAATTTTTCGAGGATGAGGGCAGTTTGTACAGCATCTGTTATTTTCTGCTGGGTACGAAATACGGGAGTCAGCCCTACCGGTATACGCCGGATACACCGGTGGCCTCGGAGGTGCTGTACAGCGATGAAATGACCCGGATGGAAAAAGTAATTGCCTGCGAAGCCGAAGCGGACGAAGAAGGACTGCTTGCCGTGACCACCGTGATCGGCGCGGAGGAAATGGAAGAAGTCGGGGATGACCGCTACCCATCCGGATGCTCTTTCCGCGGCGTCTACCATGTCGACCCGGATACGCTGCTCTTCCGCGCCACGGAGGAGTATATCGTTTATCCGAACGGTACGGAAAAGGTGATCGGACGGGAAACGGTGTATACCGACGTGGAGAAGACCGGGGATATCCTGGAAATGGAGGAGCTGCTTGACGGGTTCCTTCATGCGGAGAAGAAGCGTACGGTGACCTTTGTTTTCGACCCCGGCGAGGTGATCGAAGAGACGGTCCGGGTGACCGGAGCTATTGGCTTTTTGGTGATTCCGGTATATAATAACAATTTGGGATACACGATGTACAGCGACAGGAATTGTACCGTGCCTTGTTCCCTTTCCGATGACGATCTGACGGGAGACCGGGTGTTTTACCTGCGCAGGGAACTGCCTCCGGTCGAAATGTGACGCGCCGGGAGCGATCCCGCTGACACAGTCAAAATGTGAATCAATATAAGGAGGTTCGTATGAATATCTTTGTATGCATCAAGCAGGTCCCGTCCACCAACAAGGTGCAGGTGGACGAGAAGACGGGCGTGCTCAAGCGGGACGGGGTACGCAGCAAAATGAATCCCTACGACCTGTATGCGCTGGAAACCGCCCTGCGTCTGAAGGCGCAGCACGGCGGCACAGTGACGGTTGGCACGATGGGGCCGCCGCAGGCGCAGGCTGTCATCCGGGAAGCGTATATGATGGGCGCGGATGACGGATATGTGTTTTCGGACCGGCGCCTGGGCGGCGCGGACGTGCTGGCGACCAGCTATACGCTCAGCCAGGCGATCCGGTCGGTAGGGGATTTTGATCTGATCCTCTGCGGCCGTCAGACGACGGACGGCGATACCGCGCAGGTGGGTCCGGCCATCGCGGAGCACATGGGGATCCCCCACGCGGCCTGGGTATCCAAAGTGGAATGCGATGAAACGGGTGTGAATGCCGAGCAGCAGCTGCAGGACGTGATCGAAACCGTGCACATCCCCTTCCCCTGCCTGCTGACCGTGGAAAAAGATATTTATCAGCCGCGCCTGCCTTCCCTGAAGAAAGCGCGTGAAATCAAGGATAAGCCGATTCATGTGCAGGGTCTGGACACTTTCCTGGACAAGGATCCGGAGCATTACGGCCTGAGCGGTTCTCCCACGCAGGTGGAGCGCATCTTCCCGCCCCAGAACGACGTGAACAAGGAAAGCTGGGAAGAAAAAGACGCGGCATCGCGCCTGCATGCCTTGCTGCACGAATGGAAGTTTGTCTGAGGAAGGAGACGGAAATATGGCACAGATTGCTGTAATCGAGCGCAAATGCACCGGGTGCGGGCTCTGCGCGCAGAATTGCCCCTTTAACGCGATTGACATGAAAAACGGCAAGCCGGAGATGAACGCTGCCTGCAGGGTATGCGGCATCTGCGTGAAAAACTGCCCCCAGGGCGCCATCATCAAGCTTGAAACCAAAACCCAGAGCGTGGACAAGAGCCAGTGGAAAGATATCCTTGTTTTTGCCGAGGTATCGGCGGGCAAGCTCCATCCGGTTTCCCTGGAACTGATCGGCAAAGCGCGTGAGCTGGCAAAGAGCGTGCCCGGATTTACGGTAAAGGCGCTGCTCATCGGAAGCGACGTCGCCGCGTGCGCGGAAGAACTCACGCACTGGGGCGTTTCGGAAGTGTGGTCCTACGACGACGAATCGCTGTCCTATTACCGTGCGGATGTCTACGCGGCCTGCGCGGAGGACTGCATCAAGGCGGCAAAGCCTTCCGTGTGCCTTTTCGGCGCCACCTCCCTCGGACGCTCCCTGGCTCCGAGGCTTTCCACCCGTTTCCACACGGGACTGACGGCGGACTGCACCCGGCTGGAGCTGCGGGAGAATACGGATCTGGTTCAGATCCGTCCCGCGTTCGGCGGCAATATCATGGCGCAGATCATCACCACGAAGACCCGCCCGCAGTTTGCGACCGTGCGCTATAAGGTCATGAACGCGCCGGAACGCAGTGCGCAGAGCAGCGGAAAAATCATCGACCGCAAGCTGCCCAAGAGCGCCTCGCAGTCTCCGGTGACGCATGTTTCGACGGTTCCGATTCCTCCGGCCCGCACGATTTCCGACGCGGAGATCCTGGTCGCAGGCGGCCGCGGACTGAAAAAAGAGAGCGATCTGAAGCTGGTGCAGCGCCTTGCGGAACTGCTCGGCGGTGACTGGGCCGTATCAAGACCGCTGGTGGAAAAGGGATGGGCCCCCTCCAGCCGGCAGATCGGTCTTTCCGGCAGAACCGTCAAACCCAAGCTGATCATCACCTGCGGGATTTCCGGTGCGATCCAGTTCGCCGCGTGCATGAACGCGTCCGAGCACATCATCGCGATCAACCAGGATCCCGCCGCGCCGATCTTTGACGTGGCGCATATCGGTATTCACGGGGATCTGTATCAGGTGGTTCCGGAACTGATCCGTCAATTGGAGGAGGAAAAGAAATGAGACCGTTCAAAAAAGTCGACGCCGCGGATGTGGCCGTCTTTGAAAAAATCATGCCCGGCCGGGTCATGACCGATGATTTTCCGACGGATTATGAGCATGACGAAATGACCGAGTACGGCTATTTCAAGCCGGAAGCGGTGCTGCTTGCGGATACCGCCGAGGAAGTTTCCGCGGTGCTGCGCTACTGCAACGAGCACAATATCGCCGTGACGCCGCGCGGCGCGGGCACGGGCCTGTGCGGCGGCTGCGTGGCGAAGGAAGGCGGCATCGTCCTTTCGACGGAGCG
>CADBNX010000548.1 GCA_902796115.1 uncultured Eubacteriales bacterium | reverse complement strand
AGGCCAGAAAGACGCTCAGCGCCCTGATGAATGATGATTGCCGCTTCATGAAAAAACTCCTTTTTCTGTCGTTTGGAAATCCGGATCTGCGCGGCCGCTCAACGCTCCGCAAGCTCCGCCGCGTACGCGTACAGTTCCTCCGCATCCAGGAAGGTGCGGGCAACCAGCGCGCTGCCGTCCGTATACACGATCACCGCGTCACCGGTTTCCTCGTCAAAGCCCCAGTCGGATACCGGCCCCGCGGCGTGCATGGTATACAGCCTCAGTCCGTTAGTGATCGAATGCACCCAGAATGTCGTCAGATTGAAATCCGCGGTCATGAACATATTTCCCGTCCGGCTGCATTTTACGCCGAGCAGCTCCCGCTCCCGCAGGATATCCGTGTAGCTCTGCACCATACGACCCTCTTCCAGGTCATATACCGCGATATACCCGCTCGCGCCGGCGATCACCGCGAGCGATCCCGACGCCTGAAACGCCACGTCCGCCACCTGCGGCACCGTCACGATCTGCCCGGGCATGCCCAGTGCCGGGGAGCTTTCGTTGAAATCAAACAGCCGCAGTACCGGCTCATTGCTCTTTTCCAGATCATACACGGCCACATAATCGCCCATATTCGTCTGAATCAGAAAGCGTCCGGTGGGGTCCACATACTGCCGGGACATATACAGTCCCATCGTGTTTCTGCCGTACGGGTCATACAGCCCCTGCTGCGCGGCTTCGATCGGCGTGCTCCAGTCCGGGATCTCCGTCAGCGTGCCTTCATAACGCGCAAGCACCCGCTGGCTGCCGCCGCCTGGCGCGGTTTCCCGGTAATAATTGGTCTGAAAGGGCACGGCGCTGCTTTCGCCGTCCCCCCGCTTCACGACCCTGTAATTATCTTTTTTGCTCACCAGCAGATGCTGCCCCGTGCCGTCCGCCGCGAGCAGCGTGCCCGGAATATCCGCGTAGCGGCTCCCGTCCGCGATGCGGTAGATCCGGCTCTCCCCCAGCACGTACGCGCCGTCCGGGGACAGGGCCACGCAGCGGTCGTCCAGCGTATAGCGCACCTCTCCTGTCGCGGCGTTCCTCACCGTATTCCCGTCAAAGATGCTGTCCCCGAGCCACAGCGGCGGGGGTTCCGTGCCGGTGTACGCTTCCGCGTCCGCCGTCCAGTATACCTCGCCCCCGTCCGGGCCGCACACAGACGCGCCGGTGAACTGATGCACATACAGCCGCTTTCCGTCGGGGGAAAGGGCAAAGCCGTCGATGAACCGCGCGTCCTGCGGATGAAACTCACATGCCTCCACGGCGCCGGAAGGACTGTCCGGCAAGGTCAGCACGGTAACGCCGGACGGAGCAAGAGAGGCAAACATGATGTGCCGTGCGTCGGACACGCAGCAGAACCGCGCGTTCTGCCCCACGTCGAGGGCGAGTACCATTTCCGGATCCGCGCCTGACGTATACTCCCATTTCCAGAGGCCTTCATCGTTGAGAATATACAGCCCCTTCCCGTCCACGGTAAAGCGCGCCGCCATCGGAAGAAAAATCTCCTTCGCGTCCGCGGGCCTGTTGCCGGTCATGGGATCGGGCATGCCGATCATCTCCGCGATCCGGTCGCCCGTGTCCGCGTCCAGCACGCACACCGTATGGCTCCATTCGGAGATGACAGCCAGCGCGCGGCTGTCCTCCCGCCAGCACAGATCGGTCACAAAATTGCCAAGCGGAATGGAAGCCCATTTCTGCTCGCCGGTCCGCGCATCGCAGCACACCGGCACCGTATAGGAAATAATGGCCGAAATCAGGCTCCCGTCCGGGGAGAAACCCGCTCTGTCCGCCACCCGGTTTCCGGAACCCGGCAGCGCGATCTGCGCCTCCACGCTGAAGTCCCCGTCAAGGCAGGATACCGCGAGCGCCTCGCGCACCTCCTCCGCGTGGTATCCGTCCAGGCTTTCCGATATGCCGTGCGCTTCCAGCGCAAGCCGCATCGCGTCCGATTTCCGGTTCTGCGCGGTATAGGAAATCGATTTTTCCACCAGCAGATCGCACTCGTTCTGAGCCGCCTGAACGCGCTGCGCGTCAATGCGGCCGTTCTGGATCAGCGCGTAGATCAGAAAACCGGCCAGGGCCGCCGCCGCCGCGCCGGACGCGGCCATCGCGCGGAGCGCCGTACGCCTGCGCTGGCGCTGGTAAAGCCCGTCGAAGCTGACGCCCAGCATCGGCGCGAGCAGGCGCAGCTTTTCCTTTTTCAGCTTTCTCAGGCTCTCGCCCGCCGAAGCTCCGCGCACGTCCGCGGCCAGCGGCTCCACGGGCACTTTTTCCCCCGCTTCGTTTTCCGTGAAGCTCAGGATTTCCGGAAAGCTGTCCCGCGGCTCGCCCTCGGCCAGCACGGTCAGCACCCGCTCCCTGCCGTGGCGTTCAATGAAATACGTCAGCTCCCGCATGCACCAGCGGCTTTCCATGTACCGCGGGGAGCAGACCGCGATCAGCCACTCGCTTTGATCCAGCGCATTTTCGATATCTTTTCCCAGATCCGACGACAGCGGCAGTTCTTCCCGGTCACGGAATACCTTACCCGGATGCTTCGCACCCTTCTTCCCACGGACGGATGCCGGAGAGACGTAGTTTTCGATCAGCGTGTGCAGGCGCCCGGCTATTTCCCGGTCCGGGCTCTGGTGACGATAGCTGATGAACGCGCAGTATTTTTGCTGTTCCATAAACCCCCCGTCTTCCGTGCGCGATGACAAATGATTGGTTTCTCTGTAGGAAATGCTTTATTGATTTGGAATCTGGAAGCATAAAACATGGATTGGATGGCTCATGTACTTCTCTCAACAAAGAATGGTCCGGTATGGAAAACAGAAGTGGTTTTGACGCTCATATGCATACCAGTCCACTATATTGCCTGTTCCCTATTGCCTTTTTCCGATCCCGATTTTCGCAAGCCGCGCCTTCCACTTTTTACGGCGCTCCAGCCTTTCCGCCAGGTCCCTCGCGCCGACGCCGTACACCAGGTAGAGGATCAGCCCGGACAGAATCATGATAAAGACGGTGGAGGCACAGCGCCGGCCGGACGCGTTCATGTTCATGCCGTCGCGGCCTTCCTCCTGGCACATGCTCTGGATGACCATGGCGTAGGTCGTGCCTTCGGATTTCTGGAAGGTGGCGCCCATGTCGTATTCCGTGAACAGGGCGTTGAAATTGAGCGCGAACACCGCCAGCACGCTGGGCAGCACGATGGGCAGCTTCACCCGGAGGAAGGTGACCAGCGGGCTTGCGCCCAGGTTTTTCGCCGCGTCCTCCAGTTCGTCGTCGATGGCGTAGAAGGCCGCCTTGATCATGCGCAGGGCGAAGGGCAGCTTCACCACCGTATACGCCAGAATGATCAGCAGCCGCACGTTCTCCTTATAATACAGGTTCTGACCGAACACATACCACACGTTTCCGTTGAAATAAATGCGGTAGCTGTAGCAGATCAGGATCGTGGGCAGCAGCCAGGGGAAGAGCAGACACGCTTCCACCGCCTTGCTGCGCTTTTTGCCGCGGTGTCTGAAGATATAGTTGACCGCGACCACCACGATCACGCAGGCGAGCGCCGCCGCCACCGCGGAGAGCAGAAAGCTGAGCCGGATGCCGCCCACCGTTTTTTCATTGGCAAACACACCGGATATCGCGCCGAAGCGCGTGGCGATCTTGCCGTTGCTGCGCGTATAGGCGTAATCCTGCACGCCGAAATAATTGGACAGCGTCCAGTCCGAAATATTCAGGGCCTTCGCGCGCACCGCGGGCCAGTTCTGGAACGAGAACACGATGATCATGACCACGGGAGTCATATAAATGACGAAAAGCAGGTAGGCGTAAATATGCGCCAGCACGTTGGCCGCCGGGTTCTGGATCTTCTGCTTCACCAGCTTGGCCTTCGTTTTGCTCACGGACAGGTAGTGTCCCTTGCGCTCATAGTGGTTCAGGAAGGTCAGAAGCAGGATGGTGAACATGGCCAGGATCACGCTCAGCAGTGCCGCGCGCGCCTGCGGGAAGGCCTCGTCCGCCGGGGTAGATCCGGCCAGGCGCACGATTTCCGGGTTGATGGAATTATACCCGAGCAGCGTCGGCGCGGACATGGCGCAAAGACCCGTGATAAAGGTCATGACCGTCAGCGAAAAGAGCGTGGGCAGCAGGGTGGGCATCACGACCCGGAAGAGCACCTTGAAGGGCTTCGCGCCCAGGTTCCTTGCCGCTTCCACCGTGTTGTAGTCGATGCTGCGGATCGCGTTGCGCAAAAAAAGCGCGTGGTTGGAGGTACAGGCAAAGGTCATGGTAAACACCACGGCGTTGAAGCCCGTGAACCATTGCCGGTTCATGCCCGGGAACAGGCCGCGCAGCCAGGTGGTGAGCATGCCGTTGGAGTCATACAGGAACTGATAACCGGTCACCAGCGCGACGCCCGAATAGATCAGCGTGGTCATGTATCCCATGCGCAGGATCTTCGCACCCCTGATGTCAAAATACTCCGTCAAAAGCACAATGGAAATGCCGACCACATTCACCGTGATCACCAGCACCACGGCCAGCTTCACCGAATTCCACAGGAAGGTGGGCATATTGCCCGCAAAGAAAAACCGGATCACGGCCAGAGGGTCCGTATTTCCCGCCGCGTCCTTCTCCGTAAACACACTCGTCAGGGTGTTCAGGCACGGAAACACCATGAATCCCAGAAACAGATAGAGAAACAACGCCGCGCCGAAAACTTTCCACACGGCGGAAAGCGAAATGGATTTGCGTCCGACTGCCGCCTGCATCTTCCTTCCCCCTTCCTCAATAGCTCATCACATCATCCGGATGGATGCCGACCGTGACGTTTTCGCCGGGCTGATAGATATTGATGCCGTCGTTCTTTTCGATCACCTTCAGGGTCTGCCCCGCGGCGCGGATGTAGTACTTGATATACAGGCCGTAGTATTCCTGCATCTCGATCACGCCGGGAAGCGTCAGCTGGTTTTCGGCTTCGTGATTCACCCGGATCCGCTCCAGGCGGATGAAGTGGTGTTTGCTTCCGTCCAGCTTCAGTCCCGAAACCGCTTCCCCCTCCAGGCGGTTGATATCCCCGATGAAGTTCGCCACGAATTCCGTCTGCGAGTGATTGTACACCTCGTTCGGGGTGCCGATCTGCTCGATATAGCCCTTGTTGAATACCGCGATGCGGTCGGACAGCGTGAGCGCTTCCTCCTGGTCATGGGTCACGTAAATGGTCGTGATCCCGAACTCGCGCTGCATTTTTTTCAGTTCGTTGCGCAGGTTCACGCGCAGCTTCGCGTCCAGGTTGCTCAGCGGCTCATCCATACAGATGATCGCGGGCTCGGTCACCAGGGCCCTCGCGATGGCCACGCGCTGCTGCTGGCCGCCGGAAAGCTGGGAAACGGCCTTGGCAAGCTGTTCGTCGCTCAGGTCCACTTTTTTGGCGATCGTGCGGACCTTTTCCTCGATCTCCGCTTTTTTGAGCTTCTTGATCTTCAGGCCGAAGGCGATGTTGTCGTGCACGGTCATGGTCGGAAACAGCGCGTAGGACTGAAACACGATGCCGATACTGCGCTTCTCGATCGGCACATGGGTGATATCCCGCCCCTTCATGCTCACCGTGCCGGACGCGGGCTCGATGAATCCCGTGATCGTGCGCAGGGTCGTCGTTTTTCCGCACCCGGACGGGCCCAGAAAGGTAAAGAACTCCCCTTCCTTCACATGCACGTTGATATTGTGCAGCGCCTCAAAGTCCCCGAATTTCACAATGATATCCGACAGCTGAATCATGCCGAACCGCTCCTTCCTGCCGGGCCGCAGGCCCGATAAAGGCTTCCGGAACCTCTCCGGTGCCTGATTTT
>CADBNX010000547.1 GCA_902796115.1 uncultured Eubacteriales bacterium | reverse complement strand
TTTCTCCCGGAGATTTTTCCGTTCTGGAAATCACTTACTGAATCTTACCGCCCGATGCGGTAAAGATAAATACAAAGGAGGAATCCCAATGAAAAAAACCGTTGCTCTCGTAACCCTGCTGTGCCTCTTCCTGACAGCGGCATGTGCGGACGTCACCCCGGACGGACAGCTTCCCATCGTGGATGCGCCGGCCGAACTGACAGTCTGGGCATCTATTCCCGGAGGCATGGATGACTACACCAACAACCCGACCACCAAATGGGTGGAAGAAAAGACCGGAGTCCACATTAACTGGATCGAAGTGCCGAATGCCGAAGCATCTTCGCTGTTCACAACTTCTCTTGCCAGCGGCAACTATCCGGACATCTACTGCCGAGGTGTCGGCGGCGCGGAACTGCTGCAGTACGCAGAAGACGGCGTCATTATCCCGCTGAACGATCTGATCGACAAATACGGTTATTACATCAAACAGCGGCTGGAAGAGATTCCGGAAGCCCTGGAAGCCGTCACCGCGCCGGACGGGAATATCTATTCCTTCCCGAAGATCACCTATCGGCTTGCCGGCGCTGTTTCCAGCAAACTCTGGGTTTACGGGGAATGGCTCCAGAGATATATGGATGAAACCGGAAGCGAAAAGCCCAATACGCCCGAAGCACTGGAAAAGATGCTGCTTTTCTTCCGGGACAATGATATGAACGGAAACGGCGACCCGAACGATGAGATTCCCATGACCGGCCAGTACAACTACGGCTTGGACGGCGGCAACCCCGTTTATTACCTGCTGAACGCGTTTGCGCTGACTCCATCTAGAGGAAGTGCCGCCTTCTTCTACGCCGATGAAAACCATAAGATCGTTTCCGACGTGATGACCGATGAGATGCGCGAAGGCCTGCGGTACGCCAACCGTCTGTATGAAGAAGGCCTGATTGCGGAAGAAACCTTCGTGCAGGATCTGGTTACCTTCCGTTCCCTGACCAGCACCACCAAAGACAAGGTCATCGTCGCAACCGCCGGTGCGCCCTATCCCTTCCGTCTGCTCACAATGCAGCCGAACGTGGAGAATTCCGTGGAATTCACCGATTATGAGTTGCTGGAACCGCTCCAGCGTGCCGACGGAACCACCGTCGTTCCTTCCCAGACGCTGAATTATGTCGGTATGCAGAGCTTTATCACCTCTTCCTGCAAGAGCCCCGAAGTGGCGATACGCTGGATGGATTATTTCTACAGCGACGAAATGATCCAGTACCTGATTTATTACGGTGAAGAAGGCAAGGACTGGGAATGGAAAGAATCTCCCGCCCTCGGCGGCGGCAATGTAGCGGCCGTTTCCAATCTGGACGCCGCCCAGCAGGCTGCGACATGGAATCCGGATTTCGTCGGCGTGCGCTGGATGACCGCCGAAACCTACCTGAAACTGCCCGTAACGGATATCGAAGCATATCTGAGAGTATACGGCGGACAAATGTATGATCAGTATGCTGTGCCCATGAATCTTCCCGATGTGATATGGTGCACCGACCCTGATCTTGCCACTGAATACAGTGAACTAAGTAAACTCTTGCAGGATTACATTACCACTGCCATCAACGAATTTGTTCTCGGCATCCGGGATATTGACAGCGATGCCGACTGGAACGAATACTGCGCCGCCCTGCAGAATATGGGTTACGACCATTATACAGAAGTCGCGGAACAGTATTATTTCGGAAACTAAACCTATTTCCGCTCCCGTCCGTTCAAAAAAACGGACGGGAGTCGGTTTTATCCGCTGACATATTCGATAAAGGAGGGGCTGTCCATGAATGCCTCTTCCCCCGCTTCCCCGCTGTCTGTGCGTCTCTCCAGGCATTTCCGCAAATTCGGAGCCCTGTACGTCATGCTGATTTTTCCCATGACGCTGCTGATCGTTTTTCGTTACGTCCCGATGTACGGAATCCAGATCGCGTTCCGCAATTTCCGCATTACAAGGAGCATTGCCGACAGTCCCTGGGTCGGATTCAAAAATTTTCTGAAATTCTTCTCTTATTACGATTTTCGCAATATCGTCCGCAATACGCTGGTTATCAACCTGTATTCGCTCCTGACGTTCCCGCTCGCGCTGATTTTCGCGCTGCTTCTGTCCCATCTTCCGTTCCGAAAATACGGAAAATTCGTCCAGAACGTCAGCTACATGCCGCACTTCATTTCCGTTGTCGTGCTTTGCAGCATGGTCATTCAATTCCTGAACGCCCGTGTCGGCATGATCAATGCTTTTCTGTCTCTCTTTGGTGCCGCTCCCGTCAACTACATGGCGAAAAAAGAGTACTTCTACAGCATCTATGTCTGGTCGGGAGTCTGGCAGAACCTGGGCTACAGTTCCATCATCTACATCGCCGCCCTCAGCGGTGTTTCTCCCGAGCTGCACGAAGCCGCTATCGTTGACGGCGCCGGGATCGTGAAACGCTGCTTGCACATTGATATACCCTCGGTGCTCCCCACTTTCTGCATATTGCTGATCATGCAGTGCGGAAGACTACTTTCCGTCGGTTTTGAAAAGGTGCTGCTCCTGCAGAACCCGCTGAACATGTCCGTATCCGAAGTCATCAGTACCTATTCCTACAATGTCAGTCTGAATTCCTCTTCGCCTCAGTTTTCCTACGCTTCGGCGATCGATCTGACAACTTCCGTCGTAAATCTGATCATTCTGTGCCTGGTGAACTCCCTGGTGCGCAGATTGAGCAATAACTCCATCTGGTAAATCGAAGGTGATCCGCATGAAAAAGCACAGAACCGGAAACTTTCTACTTTATTCCAGAGGGGACAGGGTTTTCATCACTTTGGATACCCTGATCCTGACGGGATTCCTGATTGTCATTCTCTATCCGCTGCTCTATGTAGTCGCATCCTCTTTCAGTGGCGGAAGCATCCTAAAAGGGCTGTCCCTGATCCCGGAGCATTTCTCCCTGGAGGGATACCGGGCTGTCTATGAAAACCCTTATGTATGGTCCGGATATCGC
>CADBNX010000546.1 GCA_902796115.1 uncultured Eubacteriales bacterium | reverse complement strand
GTGATCGGAGAAACGGATGTACTGGTGGCCGGTTCGGGACCGGCGGGTTTTTCCGCAGCTGTCTGCGCCGCGCGGAACGGTGCGAAGACCATGCTGGTGGAAGCACTCGGCAACGCGGGCGGCATCGCGACGTCCGGCATGATGAGCCATTTCACCGGTTCTGTTACCAGTGCTTTCTATGAAGAACTTCTGCGGCGCATGGCCCGGCGGAATGAAGGAGAACAGCGCGGAAGGCGCACGGTCACAATCGATCCGGAGCAGCTGAAAACCCTGTGCCTCGAAATGCTGGAGGAAGCGGGCGTTACGCTGCTCCTGTATACCGCGGCTGTGGACGTCATCATGGAGGGGGACCTGCTTCGGGGTGTGATCATTGAAAACAAGGAAGGCAGGCAGGCTGTGTACGCCCGTGTGATCATCGACGCGACCGGGGACGGCGATATTGCCGCCCGGGCCGGTGTTCCGTACACACTGGGCAGAGAAGAGGACGGCAGGATGCAGCCGGCTACGATCATGTTCAAAGTGGGCGGCGTGGACACGGAACGCGCGGCTTTTCCGGGCTCGTTTGAAACAACGGTGGAAACGGCAAAAGGGGAACTGCAGGCGCTGGCGAAAGAAAAGCTGCCGCATCCGGCCGGCCATGTGCTGTTATACCGCACCACCCTGCCCGGAGTGGTGACCTGCAATATGACCAACTGCACGGACATCAACGGCCTTCTCGCGGCGGATCTGACCCGCGGAACCCGGGTGTGCAGGGAACAGATGGAGCCGATCGTCGCTTTCCTGCGCGAATACGTGCCGGGGTATGAAAAGTGTTACCTGCTCAGTTCGGCCGCGCTGTTGGGCATCCGGGAAACCCGACATTTCCACGGCCGCTATGTGCTGACCCAACGCGATATTCTGGAGAAGCGCGTGTTTGACGACTGGGTGGTCCGGGACGCGTGCTTCAATTTTGACGTGCACAATATCACCGGGGCCGGGCTGGACCGGACCGGCATGCAGAAGTACTTTCCCAAAGATAACAGCTATACCATTCCCTACCGGTCTTTGCTTCCGCAGGGCGTAAAGGCGCTGCTGCTCGCGGGAAGGAACATCTCGGGTTCGCATATGGCGCATTCCAATTATCGGGCCATGCCCATCTGCGTCGGGATGGGAGAGGCTGCGGGCATTGCCGCGGCACTGAGCTGCAAAAACGGCGTGCTTCCGGAACAGCTGGACGCGGGACTGATTCAGGACCGCCTGCTGCAGTCTGCCGTCTGACACGAGGAGATCCTGCCGTGCGGAAAGCTCCGCAGGAATCATTGCGAAGGAGGAACCATGATGGAACTGAATGAGCGATATATCCACGGAGCGCTTTCCGTGGAAGCGGGAGAGCGGGGGCTGCTGCCCCGCCGCTTTACGGAGGAACAGCTGGACGGCTACCGTGTTTCGGAGCTCCGGCTGAAGCTGGCCCGAAGCTGCGCCGGCGTTACGGTGGAGTTTGATACGGACGCCCGATGGGCCGAGGTGAGCCTGTACCTGCGCTTTGTGCGTCCGGGCCGGCAGGTCAGCTTTACCCTGTACGCGGACGGAAACCACGCCGGCACGCTGACGTTCCCCACGGCCTGCGAGGGAGAAATGATGAAGGCGCGCTTCCGTCTTCCGGGAAGAGCGTGCCGGGCGCAGATCTGGCTGGATCCGCTCGCGCTCACGGAGGTGACGGGCCTTGACGTCTCCCCGGGGGCGTATGTGAAGCCCGTGCCCGCGCGCAGAGGGCTGTATATGGCCTTCGGCGATTCCATCACCCAGGGGATGCAGGCGGCTGACGCGCCCGCGCGCCCGTATCCGATGCAGATTGCCCGCGCGCTTGATACGGAACTGATGAACCTTGGCGTATGCGGCGGCACCTTCCAGCCGGGACTCATGCGGGACGTCGGCCTGTGCCCGAGCCTGATTTCGGTGGCCTACGGAGTGAACGACCGCAATCTGGTGGACACGCGCGCGCATTTTGAGGAGAACGTGACCGGCTTCTTTGAAGGGCTTGAGGCGCTCTATCCCGGCGTGCCCACCCTGGTGGTGCTGCCGCTGCTGTGCACGCAGGACGGGGACACAAGCCGCTTTGCCACGCTGCAGGAGATCCGCTGCATCATCCGCGAGGCGGCGCAGGCGCATCCCGGTTTGTGTGTGCTGCCGGGACAGGACTTCATGCCCCTGGATACGTTTTTCTTCCGGGACGGCATCCATCCGACGGACGCCGGCTTTGACCGGATGACCGGGCTGCTGCTGGACGCTTTTTCGGAGCCTTTGGGGCGGACGGAGAGGAAAACGCCCGCCGCGGCGCGTCGGGACTGAAAAGGGGAGGCGGAATCAATGGAGCTTTGGCGTGACAGGTATCAGACGGAACGCTTCGTCTTTGAGGGCAGGGAGGCTGTCGTCGTGTTCCCGGAAAAGGCGGAGGAAAAGCGGCGCTGGGCGCTGAAAACCGAATATTTCACGGCGTTTCAGGACCTGGAGGAGAAACTGGTGGAGCGTGGCTTCCATTTGCTGTATCTGCAGAACCGCAACCGCTGGGGGACGGCGGACGACCTCGCGGCGAAGAAGCGTTTTGCGGACGCGGTCACCCGGAAACACGCCCTGCGGGAAAAAGGGGTCCTGATCGGCATGAGCTGCGGCGGACTGCATGCGATCAAACAGGCAGCCGCGTATCCGGAAATGGCGGCGCTGCTGTATCTGGACGCGCCGGTGGTGAATCTGCTCAGCTGTCCGTTCGGGCTGGGCGCATGCCCGACGGCCATCGGGGAAAACGCGAAGAAGGAAGCGCTGGACGCGCTCGGGCTGGACATGTCCGGCTTGATCGCCTACCGCGATCATCCGCTGGACAGGATCGGCGAGGTGATCCGTCACCGCATTCCCGCCCTGCTTGTGTGGGGCGATGCGGATACGATCGTACCTTTCGCGGAAAACGGACAGGCGGTGCTGGACGCGTACCGGCGGACGGATATCCCGTTCCTGACCCAGAGCAAGCCCGGAGGGGACCATCACCCGCACGGCCCCGCGGAGATGAAAGAGGCAGTGGAGTTCATCCTGGCGCATGCGTAGGGCATGAACGCTCCGCGGCAGGCGGTGCCCCGGTGCGAAAACCTCATCCGCCCGCCTGACGGCGGCCACCTTTTGCTTCGCGTCGGTCAAGTTCGCAATGGCCGCCTTACGTCGCACTGACGTGCTTGTAACGCTCTCTTGCTCACTGCGCTTCCGTCCGCCTTAGCCTTCCCCCTTTGGGGAAGGAGGACCGCTTGCGGTGGATGAGGTCACGGCCGCCGGCCGCGGCGGATTCCGCGCCCGGCGGGCGATGCGGCGAATCGGAAGCCCAGTAAGAGACAGGTGTGTGCGAACGAAGTGCGGCAGACACCATCCAGAACTGCGCCCGGGAGACGGAAGGTACGGGTACACACGCGGAAACCTCACGGAATCATGCGAATGGGTGATTTGACGTTTTTGAAAATTAAGTTTATAATAAAGTTGAGTTTAGAATAAACTTAAAGTGAGGCGGGGTTATGACCTACATCCATCGTACGATG
>CADBNX010000545.1 GCA_902796115.1 uncultured Eubacteriales bacterium | reverse complement strand
TTCCGACGAGTGCCCTGTTTCCGCAGAAACAGTAAACACAAGCCGGGACGCAGCGGATTTCAGAAACGCCGTTTTTATCAGGACTGCGGAGGGAAACCGGTACGTACTGAAGATTGCTTCCAATGACTTTACATTTCCCGACAGGATCCGGATGTGGAAGAGAACCGTTGAAGAGTACCGGAAACTGGGGTATTACTCTCCTTTGATTTATACAGACAGGGACGGCGGTTTTCCGACGGTGGACTACGATGGGAACAGATGCGTTGCCTATGTTGAAGAACACTCAAAATACGGGACTGCTGCGGACCGGACTGCCTGCGATGGAGAAGGGAAAAGCGCAGACGGAAGCGCATATCTGAATGATATATGGGCCATGACCACAAAGATTGCAGCGAAAAGACTCGATTATACGGATTATCCGTCAGCGTATTGCCTTTTTGAAACGTTTTGTCCGAGTGACAAAACCGATGAGGTACTGGAGAACGCTTTGGAATGGCGGGAATATGCCGATCATCTGCCGGAGACTTTCTCTGCTCAGGTGCAGAGAATCTGGAAGCTTTGGAATGAAAACAGAGACGTGCTCAAAGAGATTTACGGCAGGCTTCCGACTTCTGTTTTCCAGGCAGACCTGAATCCGACCAATCTGCTTGTGGACGGGAATGGAAAATTCATGGGCATATGTGATTTCAATCTGTGCGGGAGGGATGTTTTTCTGAACTACCTGATGCGGGAAAACTATGGTGACTTTGAGAAGGAAACCGCGTTGATCCGGCGTGCGCTGAAGGTCGCATGCAGATACTACGTGTTTTCGAAGGAAGAGAAGGAAGCCGCGCTCCCGCTGTATCGCTGTTTAAAGCCCCTGTGGTTCATCCGGGTTCAAGAGCTTAAAAAGGCGGGAGACAGCAGCGATGCCGTCAGGCGCTGTCTGGACCGTATCGAACGCAGCCTGACGGAGGAGACAGACTTCAGGAGCTATATGGAATAATGCCTAAAGACATGGGGGACAGTTCTTCTGTCTTGACAGAAAACGGTGATTTATGTTGACGTGACTGGTTTATTCGATTTCCGGAAAGCGATGGAAGGAGAGAAGCGCCTATGAAAGTCAGAATGATTCTTCTTTGTTTTCTGCTGATGCTGTTTGCGTTCACGGGGAGCGCGCTTGCGGAAAAGTATGATACCTCCGGCGGTTTTTCCTATTCCGTAGATGATACCTCCGCCACGGTCACGGGCTACAGCGGCGGCGCAAACGTGTATATTCCCTCATATCTTGGAGGAAAGCCGGTGCGCGCCATCGGGGAAGGGGCGTTTGCGAACCAGAGCCAGATTACGTCCGTCTCCATTCCCGAGGGGGTCCGCGTCATCGGGGATCAGGCGTTCTTCGGCTGTCTGTCCCTGAAAAGCATTCAGCTTCCCGATTCCGTGGAGGAAATGGGCCTGGGCGTGTTCATGTACTGCGAGTCGATGACCAAGGCAAAGCTGCCGTCCGGATTGCAGATGCTTCCGGATTATACGTTTTATAACTGCGTCGCGCTGGAGACGTGTACCATTTCCGGGGGTACCCAGCTGATTCTGTCGCATGCCTTTGAAAGCTGCCTGGCGCTGAAGGAAATATGCCTGCCGGAAGGCGTAGTGGCGGTTGATGAAGCCGCGTTTAAGGACTGCACCGCGCTGGAGACGGTAACGTTTCCGCAGTCGCTGCTGATGCTGGGGAACGCCGCCTTTGAAGGCTGCGGCGCGCTGAAAGCGGCAAAGCTGCCCGACGGCGTGCTCGCTTTGGGTGAAAACACCTTCTATAACTGCTTTGCGCTGGCAGAGGTCCATTTGCCCAAATCTTTGATTGCGATCGGTCCACGGTGCTTTCACCAGTGCTTTGAAATGAAAATAGACGCTTTTCCGGAAGAGGTGGCGTACATCGGCGCTTATGCCTTCTTTTCCTGCCGCGGCCTGACGAAAATCGAATTGCCGGATTCACTGGAAATCATCGAGGAAGGCGCTTTCAGCAACTGCAGTGAGGTGCGCTCCCTGCGTCTTGGCAAGGCAGTGCGTTCCATCGGCGCGGACGCGTTCCAGAATTTGGCTGTTTCCGCTGTGGAGCTTCCGGATTCGCTGGAGGAAATCGGCGACCGGGCGTTCAACAATACGGAGATCGTATCCGTGCGCATTCCCGATTCTGTGACCTCGCTTGGTTCGGCAGTGTTTTTTAACTGCAGCAAGCTTGCCAGGGTGGAGCTGCCGGCAAACCTGACGGAAATCCCGGACGAACTGCTGGCCGGATGCAGCGCGCTGTCGTCCCTGCCGAATATGGATCGGATCACCGCCATCGGGGAGGGAGCCTTCTTCGGCACAGGACTGGCAGGACAAGTGATTCTGCCGGACACCGTAGAATCCATCGGCAGTCAGGCTTTCGCGCGTTGTAATAAACTGCAGGAATTTACT
>CADBNX010000544.1 GCA_902796115.1 uncultured Eubacteriales bacterium | reverse complement strand
TGAAACAGTGCAGACCGAAGACCGCGCGGCGGCTCTCACGGCCTGCCGCCCTGTCAACGAAGAGGAACGTCACGGTGAAACCATCAGAAAACACGGCGGTGCTGCAGACGAAAGTGCTGCAGTACCGCCTTTTCCAATGATGTGCAGCACGATTTGCCGGAAATCAAAAGTTGAAGGGGTGGTATGGAGGGGCCGCAGCCCCTCCGTATCCGATCCGCAGTACCGGCTTTGCCGGTACGGGGAGAATTTTCGCGAAAGTGCGCTTGCCCACTGAGAGCGAAAATTCATTCCCTGCGGATTTTGCGCCCGGAAAATCCTTAATTTCAGCAAAATCCGAAGGGCTGTGCAGCAGCCCCTTTTCAGGCCTTCATCGCCCGCATGGCGTTGAGCACGGCCAGGATCAGGACGCCCACATCCGCGAAGATGGCGAGGCCGATCTGCGCGATGCCGAGGGCGCCGAGCACGAGCACCGCGGCCTTCAGGGCAAGGGAAAGGACGATGTTCTGCCGTACGATGCGCATGGTTTTTGCCGCGAGACGTTTCGCGCGGGGAAGCAGGGAAAGATCGTCGTTCATCAGCACCACGTCCGCCGCCTCGATCGCGGCGTCCGTTCCGTGCAGGCCCATGGCGATGCCCACGTCGGCCGCGATCAGCACCGGCGCGTCGTTGATGCCGTCTCCCGTGAAGCAGAGCGGCCTGCCTTTCATCAGGCGCTTTTCCACTTCGATTACCTTATCCTGCGGCAGCAGCTGCGCGGCCGTTTCGTCCATGCCGAGCTGCGCGGAAACCTGTCGGGCCGCGGCGGGACGATCCCCGGTGAGCATTACCAGCTTTTCCACCCCGTCCGCCTTCAGGGCCCGGAGCGCTTCCTTCGCTTCGGGCTTTACCGTATCGGCGATGACGATGCAGCCGAGGTATTCCTTTTCGCGCGCGAGATACACGGCCGTGCCCCGCTCGCTCTCCTCCGGCGGTGTGATGCCCACGGAGCGCATCAGGCGCAGGTTCCCCGCGTACACCCGGGTGTGATCGACTTCCGCTTCGATGCCCATTCCCGCGATCTCACGCACGGCGCCGAGCCGGGATGTGTCCGGTTCCGCGCCGCAGGCGGCAAGGATCGACAGCGCGATGGGGTGCGTGGAGTGCGCTTCCGCGAGCGCCGCGAGGGAGAGCAGATCCCGGCGCGTAACGCCGTTGGGGAGGACTTCCGTTACCGTGAAGCTTCCTTGCGTGAGCGTTCCGGTTTTGTCAAACACCGCGGTTTTGACGCCGGCCAGGTTTTCCATGCAGTCCGAGCCTTTGATCAGGATGCCCTGCCGGGAGGCGCTGCCGATGCCGGCAAAAAAGGTGAGCGGCACGGATACCACCAGCGCGCAGGGGCAGGAGACCACCAGGAAAATCAGCGCGCGGTGGATCCACTCGTTCCACGCGGCGCTGAAGAAAAGAGGCGGAAGGAGCGCGAGCAACGCCGCGCCTGCGACCACCGCCGGGGTGTACACACGCGCGAATTTTGTGATGAAGTGTTCGACCGGCGCCTTTTTATCGGTGGCGGTTTCCACCATTTCCAGGATCCGGGAAACCGTGGAATCCTCATAACGCTTCCGCGTTTCGATTTCCAGCGCGGAGGTCATATTGACGGTGCCGGAACAGACGGCGCTTCCCGGCGCGGCTTCCTGCGGCGCGCTTTCCCCGGTGAGCGCGGCGGTGTTGAGGGATGAGCGGCCGGATACGACCATGCCGTCGATCGGGATCTTTTCCCCGGGGCGCACCAGGATCCTTTCCCCGATTTCCACCTCCTCGGGGGATACGGTGATCTCGGTTCCCTCGCGCAGCACGGTGGCGGTATCCGGACAAAGATTCATCAGATCCGCGATGTTTTTCCGGCTCCTGCCCACGGCGATCCCTTCGAACCATTCCCCGATGCGCCAGAAGAGCATGATGGCGGCGCCTTCCGGATATTCGCCCAGGCAGAACGCGCATACAGCGGCCAGGGTCATCAGGAATTTTTCGTCAAACAGCTGTCCGTGCAGGAGGTTTTTGAACGCGTCCAGCAGCACGCTTCCGCCGCAGAGCAAAAGCGGCGCGGCGCAGCAGAGCGCCTTCAGCCAGGGTGAAATATGCTGCGGCAGAAACAGGCATACGAGCAGCATCAGCGCGGAAAGCAGGATACGGATCAGTTCTTTTTTCTGTTTGTCGGTCATCACAGCCTCCGGGAATCCTTCGCCGCGGGCGAAGGAGAATCGGCACAGCGCTTATTTTACGGCGAAATCCGGCTCCGCCTTTTTGCCGGCGGCGACAGCCGCCTGGAAAACGGCGTCAAAACCCGCGTCGGCGGCTTCCAGGGTCATTCGCTGCGTAAGGAAATTCACCCTTACATCCGTTACCCCGGGAACGCGGCGCATCGCGTCCTCCACCTTGCGCGCGCAGTTCGCGCAGTCAATCTCGATTTTGCAGGTTTTCTTCATGACTATGTTCCTCCTTTTCCGTCAGGTGGTCCCACCCCTGGGCGATGATGGTGCGGACGTGGCTGTCCGCCAGGAAATAGTAAATGGTTTTGCCTTCGCGTCGGTTGCCCACCAGATTGCTCTGACGGAGAATTTTGAGCTGGTGGGATACGGCGCTCTGATTCATGCCGAGATACTCCGCCAGGGCGCACACGCACATCTCGCTTTCCCACAGCGCATAGAGGATGCGCATGCGCGTGGAATCGCCGAAAATCTTGAAAAGATCCGCCAGGTCGCAGATCCGCTCGTCTCCGGGGGAGAGATGCAGCACCTTCTCGATCAGCAGGCTGTGATCGTGCCGGGTCATCGGATCACCTCCATCAAATGAATTTATGTTCATATGATAATACGTTCATATGTTAATGTCAAGCGTTTTTGAAAAATTCAGTTGAATTGCGAAGGGAAACGTGTTATAAATGTCATGAAAGACAGCGAACGCACGGCAGGGGGAGAGGCGGAACAGGCCGCGCCTGTCTGCGGATGAAGGAGGCAGAAGAATGATTTACGATTCTCTGAAAAATGCGGAACGGTACGCGTCCATCAGCGGGAACTTCGCGAAAGCGTTTGCTTTTCTGAAAGAGACGGATCTTGCGTCCCTGGCGGCGGGCAGACACGAAATAGACGGGGACAGGGTGTATGCCAGCGTGCAGGAACCGACTTATAAACCGTGGCAGGAAGGCAAATGGGAAGCGCACCGCCGCTACGCGGATATCCAGGCGGTGCTTACGGGAGAAGAAGTGATGGGCTTTGCCATGCTGGACACCCTTGCGGAGGAGACGCCCTACGATGAAAAAAAAGACTGCCTGATCCTGCAGGGAGAAGGCGGACAGCGGGTGCGTGTCAGGGCCGGGGAAATGGCGGTGTTCTTCCCCCAGGACGCGCACAAGCCGAATATTTCCCCCACGGACGGGCATGAAAGCGGAAGAAAGATCGTGGTAAAGGTAAGGCTGGACTGAAAAAACGTGCGCGGCCGCGGCGGGGCGGCTGATCCCGTTACCGGGATTTGCGGTATCCGGTCGGCGAAAACCCGGTCTGCAGGCGAAAGATGCGGCTGAAATAGGCCGGATCCGGAAATCCGCAGGCTTCCGCGACGGCGGAGATATCCTGCGGGGTAGAAAGCAGCAGGTCGCAGGCCCGGGTGATGCGGATACGGGTGCGGCATTCCTCGGGCGATTCGCGGTACACTTCCCGGAAAAGGCGGCGCAGGTAATTGCAGGATATGCCGCAGAGCGAGGCGAGAAGCGGCACCGGACAGGGCTCGCAGGCGTGCTCCTCCAGGTAGCGCATGGCGGGGAGGATCCTGTCCCGATGGCTGGGGGGAGCGGACTGATCCGCCTGCAGGAAGAGCGACATGAGCTCATACAGGCAGGAAAAAGCCATCTCTTCCATCCCCATATGGCGCTGGCTCCAGAAGCGGACCAGGGATGAAAACACCCGGGAAAACCTTCCCGGCTGCGCGGGATGCAGCAGGCGCGGCGAGGAGGACAGGGTGTCGTTTCCGGCAAGATCGAAATTCACGGTGAGGTGCACGAACGCCGTATCGGAAACCGTGGCGGTGATATATGAAGAAGTCCTTGGCAGGTACAGCATATCCCCTTCGCGCACACGGAAGGAATCCGCGCCTGACATACGGTAATCCGCTTCCCCGGAAAGCACCAGCACAAAGCCGTGATGCCGCCGGGAAACGGAATACTCATCGCTTTGCCAGCCTGGAGGGGAGATGAAATGATGCGCCAGCACAATATCGGTGACAAGATGAACGGACATGGCCTTCTCGCTCCTTTCCCGCCGAACTATAGCCGGAAAACGTAAAACTGTCAAGAAGAATTTGTGTTGAAAAATCCAAGTTTATCTCTTCCTCCATTGCATCGGGAGGCG
>CADBNX010000543.1 GCA_902796115.1 uncultured Eubacteriales bacterium | reverse complement strand
ATCCTGACCGTCAAAGTGGAAGAGCGCATTCTCACTCCCGCGCAGCGCATACTGCCCCCGGGAACACAGACGGAACACTTCTTCAAAGGCTTCTATTGCGCCTCCGTCCCAGGACAGATAAAGCGTGCTTCCCGCTTCGTATACGCGCCGGAGGATTTCGTAATATGTTTTTTTGTACAGCGGTGTCCATCCCTTTACGGAGGGAAGCAGATAGATGGGAGCTTCCGGCAGCGGCATATCGTGATAGATGAACCGCATTTCGATGCCGGATTGTTTTCCCAGCAGAAAGCTCATAGCGGCGACCGGCCAGGCTTCCTGGCCCTGTGTCAGCACACAGAGCGCGTCTGTTTCCCGCTGATCAAAGCATCCGATCCCCAGCCTGCGCATTTTTTCTCCGAACTGAGCCATGGCGCATGCTGTCGGCTTGGGATTGCGCCTCTGATCCAGCAAGCCGAGTTCGCGCATGCTCAGTTCATAGGGCAGGAAATCCAGGTTTTTCTGATCATGCGCGCACCACCATAAGTATCCCGTGCCTCCGTTGGCCCAGCAGGACGCCATATTCACTTTTTCCGCATGCGCGGCCAATTTATCATTCGCGTAAACCCGGTTCAGCGTACCCTGTTCCTGGATCATGGCGGGTTTGCCTCCGATGTCGGCATACAGGACGGTTTGAGCGGTGGGCAGGAGAAGTGTCCTGTACGAGTCCGCGGGGTCAATATTTGCACCGATGGTCGGACTGCCGGGGTAAGGATGCGTGGTGAGCATATCGGTCAGTTCTCCCTGGTCGCGCATGGTCCATGGAGTCTCACTGCCGACCGCCAGTGCGTGCATGCCGGAAAGGATCGGGCGGGTCGTGTCCGATGCGCGGATGCCGGAAGAAACCGTCATGGTCCATACATACGCCTGATGCTGGTCCGCATTCCCCATGCAGTTGCATTCATTGCCGAGATCCCACGCGACAATGGCCTTTTTGCTCCGCATCCGTTCCACGAAACCTTTGACAAAACGGTATTCCCAACGGAGCGCTTCGGGATCGGTGATCAGATTAAGGTTTTTCAGCGCGGGCGGCGCAAACAGGCGGCCGCTCATCCAGCCGGTAATGAGAGAAACGATCAGCTTCAGCCCGATCTTTTCGGCAAGATCGCAGACAAGCGCGAACCGGTGCAGCATTTCCCGATCCAGGCCGTACGGATTGGGCAGCGGCGCGCCGTCCGGGCTGCCGTCTTCCATACGATACGCGCCTTTGGCGCCGCAGTGACCGTCAATGGACTGTATGGGCTGGAAATCCCGCCAGTTTGGAAAGATACGCAGCGTTTCGGCACCGTTTTCCCGAAGCGCCAAAAAGTCTTTTTCAATTTCCGCGGTATGAAAATTCCGCCACATTTCCGTGCCGCTGTCGGATGCCCAGTAGTTGCAGCCTAAATAGAACTCCATTTTGCACTTCCTTTCACACCGATACGCGTCCTCTGCCAGGATTCGGTTTTTGTGTGCGAAAGTTTTGCTATATATCGCTTTCGCCCCCCCGGAAAACATGGCTTTCCGAATCAAGTTTCAGCCGAAGACCGTCCCGGATCAGCTGCTCCTGAAGGGCATGTACATCCAGTTCTCCGTTGAAGCAGCGTGCAGTATGGCAGAGCGCTGCGGCGGTTCCCGCAGCCTGGCCGGTCTGCATGCAAGTGCCCATGATGCGGGTGCTGGCATGGGCTACGTGATCCGCGCCGATGCACCGGCCGCATGCCCACAGGTTATCGGTGTTTTTCGGAAGCAGGCACGCGTAAGGGATATCATAGGCGCACCCCTGAATATTGCCTCCGATTGCCATGGATTTGCCTTTCGGGTCGTGAATGTCGATGATATAGGAGCCATGCGCGATCACATCCGGCATGAGCGCGCAGGAGATGGCTTCGCTTCCGGTGAAGGTGCGGCGTGCAAGAATCCGCCTGCTCTCACGGATCCCGAGCCGCATGGAGGTCTGAATGAGGTATGCGTTTCTGAATTCGGGGATCAGCCTGCGCAGCAGGTCGAGGATGGAAAGCACCTGCATCAGCGCATCGGAAGTGCCCTGATTGAGGGAATCTGCGTCGGTACCGTTGACGCCAAGCACTCTTGTCATATTGACGATGTATTCGCCGGGTCTGTT
>CADBNX010000542.1 GCA_902796115.1 uncultured Eubacteriales bacterium | reverse complement strand
TCGCTGACCAGCTGTCCGGCGTACGCGTCCGCGAGAAACATCCGGTCCATCCGGTTTTCAAGCCGGTTCACCCGGTCGGAAAGCCGGCTGCGGAGGGTTTGCTCTCCGTAGGCCTGATCCAGCTCCCTGCGGATCCGCATGAAGGTATCCGTCAGCGTGTCGATGGCGATGGGCTTGAGCAGATATTCCTGCACCCCGTAGCGGATGGCCTGCTGCGCGTATTCGAATTCCTGGTATCCGCTCAGGATCACGACCCGCGTGGGCAGATGCTGCTCGCAGACATAGCGCGCCACGTCAAGCCCCGTGATTTCGTGCATCCGGATATCGGTCAGCACGGCGTCCGCCGCGCCGGCCCGGAGATGCTCAAGCAGGGTTTTGCCGTCCGCGAACACACCGGAAAGTCGGAATCCGAGCTCTTCCCACGGGATCAGGCAGCTCAGCCCTTTTCGAATCATCGCGTCGTCGTCCGCTATCATCAGCGTATATGCCATACCCCTCACCTCGTTCCTTCTTTTTATAACAAATTTGCCCGTAAAGCGCAAGCCTCTTTCCGCAAAGGTAGAAACCGTCCACCAAAGGTAAATATTATCCACCTTCCGTGGCGAAAAACAAGCAAAAACGGATAAATCTGTCGGGTTGTTTATCGGATGCCTCCTTGTTTATAATAAAACCAGCGTTATTCAGACACGGCGGGAGGGAAATGTATGCAGTTTGAGGAGAAAACCGTTCATACCGACCTGGTAGTGGTCGGGGCCGGCATGCCCGGCATGTGCGCCGCCATCCAGGCGGCCCGGGAGGGGATCGACGTGGTGCTGATCAACGACCGGGGCTGCGTGGGCGGCAACTGCAGCGCGGAGATCAACATCACCTGCGGCGGCGCGCCGGACTGTGCTCCGCTGAACCTGAATTCCCGTGAAGGCGGCATCGTGGAAGAGATCCGCATCGAATCCGCGTACCGCACGCCGGAATTGAACCGCTACCTGCGCGACGCCGTGTACCGCGACATCCTGCGCCGGGAAAGCAAAAACCTGCACCTGTACCTGAACACCTGCATCGATGAGGTGCGCACGGACGGAAACGGAAAAATCCTTTCGGTGTCCGGCACGCAGAACACCACCGAAACAAGGTATACCTTCGTCGCCCCGCTCTTCGCGGACGATACGGGGGACGGCACGCTCGGCGCGCTGGCGGGGGCCGATTACATGCTCGGGCGCGAAGCGAAATCCACTTTTCATGAGCAGATCGCGCCGGACGAGGCGGATTCCTATGTGATCCCGAGCACCCTGACCTTCACCTCCCGCGATACGGGCAAACCGGTCCGCTTTATCCCGCCGGATGACGCCGCCGATATCGCGGCCTCGGGTGCGCTGAAATTCCGCAAAATCCCCCACGGCAAATTCGGCATGCAGTGGTGGTACGAGGGGGACGGCGCCAAGGATCAGGTGAAACAGCGCGAAGAAATCATGGACGATCACCATGCCCTCGTATACGGCATCTGGAATTACATCAAAAACAGCGGGGAATACCCGGAAGCTGAAACCTATGACCTGGATTACGTGTCCGTCATTCCCGGCGTACGGGAATACCGCCGGCTGTGCGGCGATCTGATCCTGACCGAAAACGACGTGGCGCAGGCCCGGGAGTATGAGGACGGCGTGGGCCACGGCGGCTGGAGCATCGATCTGCACGCCATCCACGGCTTTTTCGATACCGATCTGGTGAACCGGCATATTTTCCTGCGCGGCCCCTATCAGATCCCCTACCGCTGCGGGTACAGCCGCAATGTGAAAAACCTGTTCATGTGCGGCCGCTGCATGTCCACCAGCCACGTGGCCTTCGGCACGACCCGCGTGGCGGCCACGCTGTCCACCCTGGGGCAGGCCGTAGGCATGGCCGCCGTCCTGTGCCGGCAGTATGACACCACGCCCCGCGGCGTTTACGAAAACCATCTGACCGAGCTGCGCCAGCGCCTGCTCCGCGAGGATCAGCTGATCCTGGGGCTGAAGAACGAGGATCCGCGCGATCTGGCGCTTCGCGCGAAAGCGCGCGCCTCCTCGGAAGCGGTTCTCGCCGTACCGCCGACGGAGCAGACCATATCCCCGGAGGAGGGGGCGGCCCTGGTGCTGCCCCTGGCCGCGTCGGCGGATTCGCTGCTGCTGCTCTGCCGGTGCGACCGGAAAACCACCCTCAGATACCGGATCTACCAGCCCGCCAAAGGTTATCATTTCGGTCCCGACCGGCTGGTTCTGAGCGGCGAAACGGAAGTGCCCGCGTCGGATACGTTCCGGGAAGCCGCCATCCCCGTTTCCTCCCTGACGCCGGGAAGCTACTATTTCTTCGATTTCACGGCGGACGAGCATCTGCGCTTTGCATGGGCACCGGATTATCCGTTGACCGCCATGATGTTCAGGCGCCGCAGGAACGATGTGAAAACCTGGTGGGATTACGATACGATGCGCATGCAGGACGAGCGTTATGACCGGGATTTTGAGCACTGCATCTGCTGCCGCTTCGCTCCGGAGCAGAAGCCCTATGGTGCGCAGAACGTGGTGAACGGCTACAACCGGGCGTTTTGGCAGCCGAACCTGTGGCTCTCGGCTCCGGGGGATGAAAAACCCACGCTGACGCTGTCCTGGGATCACCCCGTGGAGCTGTCCCGGGTGCGCATCACCTTTGCCGTGGATACCACGCTGAAAATCTACTTCTATGACAGGCGGCTGCTGAAATACCTCTCCACCGATTATAAGCTGTACGGCATCCTGAACGGCAGGGAAGTGCTGCTGAAGGAAGTGCACGGCAACCACCAGAAGCTGAACCGGCTGGAGTTTGAAAAAGGGCTTTATGATTCCATCCGCTTTGTGTTTGAAAAGAACCACGGCGGACAGGTGGCGGTGCAGGAGATCCGTGCGGAAGCATAAGGGGGCATTCGATGAGGGACGAGACGCTGCGCCTGCGGGACATCAGGCGCAAAAGAAGGATCGCGTACTGGAAAAACAACTGGGTGCTGCACATGTTCCTGATCCCGGGCATGCTGTTTTTCATCGTCTTCCGGTATATTCCCATGTACGGCATCACGATCGCCTTCAAGGACTTCAGCATCGTGAAGGGCATCTGGAACAGCCCCTGGGTGGGACTGAAGCAGTTTCAGTACCTCTGGAAATCGCGCGATTTCTGGCGCGTGCTGCGCAATTCGCTGGAAATCAGCCTGCTGCGCATGGTCTGCGGTTTTCCGGCCCCGCTGCTGCTGGCGCTGATGCTCAATGAGATGCGCTCCCGGAAATACAAGCGCACCATGCAGACCATCCTTTACCTGCCGCATTTCCTGTCCTGGGTCATCGTGGTGGGCCTTCTGTACAACCTGCTTTCGCCCACCACGGGTATCCTGAATTATTTCCGGCGCGCATCCGGGCAGATCCCCATCCCCTATCTGACGGATGCCTCGCGCATCCGCGGCGTGATGGTGCTTGCGGACATCTGGAAGGGGGCCGGCTGGGGCACCATCGTGTACATGGCCTCGATGACCGCGATCGATCCCAATCTGTATGAAGCGGCCATGATCGACGGCGCTTCCCGCCTGAAAAGGATCTGGTATATCACCCTCCCCTGCATCTCCAGCACCATCGTGGTGCTGCTGATCCTGCGCACCGGTTCCCTGATGAGCAACGGATTCGAGGAAATCTATCTGCTGCAGAATTCGATGACCATCGATGTGATGGAGGTATTCGAGGTGTATTCGTACACGGTGGGCCTGAAGGAAGGGCGGTACAGCTTTTCCACCGCCGTGGGACTGTTTACTTCGCTGGTCGGGTGTGTGCTGCTGTTCGGCACCAATACCCTGTCCCGGAAGGTCAGGGGGTACGGCTTATGGTGAATCATGAAGGCTCCGCCCTTCCCCGGAAAAAGATCCGCGCGGGCTGGGACGACATCGCGATCTCCTTCGTCTGCTACGGCGTGGTGACGCTCTTTGCGCTCACGGTCATCTATCCGATGATGAATCTGATTTCGGTGTCGATGTCCTCCTACCGCGCCTATCTGAAGACACCCTGGATGTTCCTGCCCCGCGAGCTTGATTTTACGGCGTTCCGCATGGTGTTCCAGAACCCGTCCATCATGCGCTGCTACGGCAACACGGTGTTCATCACCGTAACGGGAACCGCGCTGACCCTGCTGGTGACGGCACTGACCGCCTACCCGCTGTCACGGCCCCAGCTGAAGGGAAAATCCGTTTACATGACGCTCATCACCATCACCATGATGATCAGCGCGGGCACGATTCCCAATTTTCTCCTGATCCGCGATCTGAAACTGTACAACACCATCTGGGCCCTGTTCATCACCGGCACGGTCGGCGCGTACAACGTGATCCTGATGCTCAACTTCTTCCGCGGCATGCCGGACAGTCTGCTGGAAGCGGCGAAGGTGGACGGGGCCACGGAGTGGCGCATCCTGATCCGGATCGTGCTTCCGCTTTCCGCGCCCATCATGGCAACCATCGGTCTGTTCCGCGCGGTGGGGCTGTGGAACAGCTATTTCGCCGGCATCGTCTATATCCGGGACCGCGAACTGTGGCCGGTGCAGCTGGTGCTGCGGGAAATCATCCTGTCGGCGAATACCGCCATGCTGGAGGCCGGGGGAAACCTGGCGGAACTGGATACCAATATCCCCACCATCTCCCTGCAGTACGCGTCGCTGCTGGTGGTGCTCATCCCGATCATGTGCGTGTACCCGTTCCTGCAGCGCTATTTCGCCAAGGGCGTCATGCTCGGCGCCGTCAAAGGCTGATCCTTAAGGTGCAAACCTTAAAAATAAAAGGAGGTATTCCCATGAAGAAACCGGTATCCCTGTTCCTGATCCTGGTGATGGCGCTTTCCATCGCCTGTCTCGGCCATGCCGACGACGAAGCGCCCTATGAGTTTTCGCTGCGCACCAATGTGGGCGATCTGACGGAAAACGACAAGATCTGGCTCGCCGGCGTGGAAGAGAAGCTGAACATCAAAATCAACCTGATCCTGCCCGCCACTTCCGCGTATGTGGAATCACTGCAGATCATGATCGCCAGCGGCGAGTATGACGACCTGGTGCTCTACAACAACGGCGTCAAGGATCCCACCTACAAGGAAGCCGTGAAGAACGGCCTGTACATCGCGGTGAACGACCTGCTGCCCGATTATCCGAACCTGCTGCAGTATACGAACGCCGCGGAATTCGACGAACTGAAGATCCTGGGAGACGATCAGATCTACGGCGTGCCCCGCACCACGGTCAACCGTGCGGACGGATATGCCATCCGCAAGGACTGGCTGGACAACCTGGGCATCCCCTTCCCGGAGGACGGCTACCTGACCACGGACGAGCTGTATGACATTCTGTACGCCTTCACCTTCAAGGACCCGGACGGCAACGGTCAGAACGACACCTACGGTTTCACCCACTACGGCACCATCGCGCCCATATTCCAGTTTACCTTCGGCCTGATCGGCTGGCAGGATTACGACGGGGAATATATGGATCTCAAGTACAGCAAAACCGCGGACAATTACAAGCGCTGCCTGGCTTTCAACAACAAGCTCTGGATGGACGGACTGTTTGATCCGGACTGGCCCACCATCGGTTCCAACGTGATGATCGACCGTCTTGACAGCGGCGTCACCGGCATGTGCCAGCGCTTCGCCGGCCATATGAGCACGGACGTCATCAAGGGCCAGGCCCTGAATCCCGATTATGAGCTCGGCTATATCTACGGCATCGTGGAAAACCGCGAAGACATCGAAAACTACCGCGGCTCGATGTTCTCCACGGGCTCCTGGGGCCTGTGGGCCATCAGCAGCCAGGCGGAGCATCCCGAAAAGATCCTGGGCTTCCTGGATTACCTGATCAGCGACGAGGGCTGGTGGGAAACGCAGTCCGGCCCGGAGGGCGTCGCCTGGAACTGGGTGGACGGCGAGCGCGTCGCGACGGACAAGTACGATTCCAGCATCAAATCCCGCAATTTCGGACGCCGGTTCGGGGACGCGAGCTTCTTTGTGCACATCAACACGGATAAGGAACTGCGCGAGCTGATCGTCAGCCGCATCCAGAAATGCGTGGACAACTGCGTCGATTCGCTGGATTACGGCTTTGTGCCGGCTGTCAGCGACGATCCGGTCTTCATCGACTACAACAAATACATGGCAACGGAAATTTCCAAGATCATCACCGGCGCGCGCCCGGTGGACGACTGGGACGAGATCCTGGAAGGCTGGTATCAGGCGGGCGGCGATCAGTACATCGCGGAAATGCAGGCGCACATCGCCGAAAGCCAGGGGAAATAAGCCCTTCGGCAGGAAGAATGCCGGATGGGAGAGAACTGTTTTTGATTCTCTCCTCCGGCTTGACTTTTGAACGGCAGCAGCGGGAGAATGCTTTCTTCGGGAAACGGAAAGAGATTCTCCCGCTGTTCTGCGCTCCGCGATCTTTTCCCGCCATTCCTGTATCCTGCGCCTCGTGCTTCATTAACGCAGCTCCTATTCGCGGCTCCTTCCAGCAGAATGGTTTCCCCACGACTAAATCTATTTTGTCCGCCTATTTGATACAATGTAACGATGAACCCCGGAACCCCTTTAACGATTGTGAATCGGGTTCAAAATGGCCT
>CADBNX010000541.1 GCA_902796115.1 uncultured Eubacteriales bacterium | reverse complement strand
AGGATGCGCACCATCTGCTGCACCTGCATTTTTTCCGCTTTTCCGTTGCCGGTCACCGCCTGCTTGATCTGCATCGGCGTATATTCATACAGCGGTTTTCCAAACTCGCAGCAGGCGCAGAGCGCACTGCCGCGGGCCTGGCTGACCGCGATGGCCGTGGTGATGTTTTTTGCGAAAAACAGTTCTTCAAATACGATCTCTTCCGGTTCCCATCTGGCAAGCAGTTCCCCTGTGCGCAGGAAAATCGCGTGCAGTCTTTCCGGAAAGCGCATGTCCGGAGCGGTGGTGACAACGCCGGCGTCCAGCAGCGTCAGACGCGGCGCGGTTTCCACAACCCCCCACCCCATCGTCGCAAGACCGGGATCGATTCCCATTACCTTCATCTGGGATCAATACCCGCTCTGATAAGGCATGACGGCCACGATTTTGTCGTTGATATAGACAATCGTATACATCCCGCTGGAATAATACGAGCGGTAATTGGCCATGAATTCGTAAATATCCTTTGCATGTACCGCGCCCGTTGTGGTTCCGTAATAGAAATCGCAGTTCGGGTCGACTTCGTAACGGTACAGATAACTGGAATTGTTGGTGAACGTGGAGCGGTTGCCCTGTGCATAATCCGAAGAATAATACTGCAGTTCCACCAGATCCGCCGCGATATAGTACGTCTGCTTGCTCTGATAGATCTCATTGATATAACCGGCCGATACCCGGGTGCGCGCCTCGCTCGGTCTCCGCTGCAGGAACACGGTATAGGTGGTCCTTACACCGTTGGCTGCGGTCACCACGATATCCACCTGCTGCGGGTCATTCGTCATCTGAATGTAGGAGGAGGTGCCTCCGCTGACCACTTTTTCACCGTTGACGGTGATCACCGCTGCGTAATCATAAGCAGTCGGCGTAAAGCGGACACGGCTCACCCAGCTCGCCACAGTCAGGATATAGCTGGTCTGGAACGGAGAGAAGGAGGAAGGCACCATGATCCCCGTATTCGGGCAGTTATGGGTAAGGCTTCCGAGCAGGCTTTCATATCCGTCGGAACGCGGTGTGGATGTCGGGACGGGCGTCGGCGGAATCGTCGGAACCTGCGTATAGGGAACAGCCGTTACAGGCGCGGCTGTGATCGGGGCAGCGGTGATCGGCGCCGCGGTGATCGGGGCGGCTGTGATCGGCGCTGCGGTCACAGGCGCGGCTGTGGGCTGCGGTGTAAAGGGGCTGTCGGGAGGCAGCGTCGGAACCGCGGTCCTGTCTGTCATGGTCAGTGAAGCACGGCGCACAAACCCCCTGCATTTCATTTTGTCATTGAAAGGAGCTTCCACATAATACCATTCGTAATCTCCGGGTTTGAACTCGCCAAGCACTGTTACTTCGGTACCGGCCGGAAGGTAGACGATGCGTTCACAGTTGATTAACGGATCATCGGTCAGCGGCGCGCCGCCTTCGCGGATCAGACCGATATAATTGGTGAATTCAAGCTTTTTATCCGCATTTCCGTCCGAACTCTGCAGATATTTGAGCGCGTCGGCCGACATATAGCCGATCCGGTAATAATCCGTGGTTTCACGGTATCCGACCATCAGCCAGTCTCCGTCTCTTCCCCAGACGCGGGTGGAGGTATACACACTGTGGGTCCAGCCGTATTTGCCGCTGCCGCGGTAATAATGGATGCCCGGACCGCTGTACACGTCAAAAATTTCCGAGAAGGTACAGTTCGCATATTGGTTCAGGTCGCATTTTCTGGCTTCCGCCGCGGCACAGCATGCGCTGCTCAGCAGCAGCACGGCCGCCGCAAGCAGGCTGATCATCTTTCTCATCATGGCTCCCTCCATCTCTCATCCGCTTCCTTTCCGGAAGCACTGATACTATTATAACGCGAAAATGCGTAATTTTCTTCCTTTTTCTGAATTAATTTTTCAAACTGTTCAGCGGTGCCGGAATCCTGCCTCCACGATGAATGAAATCAGCCGAAGAAAACGGATGCACCGGAATGACCGGAGCGTGTCCCAGCAATCCGCCGAACTCTACCCTGTCGCCGACCTTCTTGCCCGGTGCGGGGATCACTCTGACCGCTGTTGTTTTCGTATTGATAACGCCGATGGCCATTTCGTCCGCAATGATCGCCGAGATCGTTTCCGCGGGAGTGTCACCCGGGATCGCGATCATGTCCAGCCCGACGGAGCAGACGCATGTCATGGCCTCCAGCTTATCCATGGTCAGCGCACCGCACTCGGCCGCCTCGATCATCCCGATATCCTCGCTGAGCGGAATAAAAGCGCCGGACAGTCCGCCCACCTGAGAGGACGCCATGACGCCGCCCTTTTTTACCGCGTCGTTCAGCAGCGCGAGCGCTGCGGTAGAGCCGTGGGTCCCGCATTTTTCAAGGCCCATCTCTTCCAGGATATGCGCAACGGAATCGCCGACTGCCGGCGTCGGGGCCAGACTCAGGTCTACGATTCCGAACGGCACCTGCAGTCTTTCCGATGCTTCGCGCGCGACGAGCTGTCCGATGCGTGTGATCCGGAACGCGGTGCGCTTGACCGTTTCCGCCACCTGTTCAAACGGCGCGCCTTTCACCTGCTCCAGTGCGTGCTTAACGGTGCCCGGGCCGCTGACACCGACGGATACCGCGCATTCTCCTTCTCCCGTACCGAAAAACGCGCCGGCCATGAATGGATTATCTTCCACCGCGTTCGCGAAGACCACGAATTTTGCACAGCCGATCCCGCCGCCCGAAGCGGTTTTCTCTGCCAGATGCTTCACCGTGCTTCCGCACAGTTCCACGGCATCCATATTGATGCCGGCGCGCGTCGACGCGACGTTGACGGACGCGCAGAGGAGATCCGTTCGTGACAGTGCTTCCGGGATGCTTTCGATGAGTCTTCTGTCCGCCTTCGTCATTCCCTTGTGCACAAGAGCGGTGTATCCGCCGATAAAATCAACACCCACCGCTTTTGCCGCCCGGTCCAGCGCTTCCGCAAGGGGAATCGGGGATGAAACCGCTCCCGTGATCAGGGCGGCAGGCGTTACGGAGATGCGTTTGTTTACGATCGGAACGCCGAAATCGCGCTCGATTTCGCACCCGACCTGAACGAGCCGCTCCGCGCGCCTGGTGATCCGGTCATACACGCGCTGCGCAAGCCGCTTTTCATCGTCGCAGACCGTGTCAAGCAAAGAAATGCCCATCGTAATGGTACGTACGTCCAGTTTTTCCTGGTCGATCATACGCAGTGTCTGCATGATTTCCGATGTGTTCAGCATACCTGCGCTCCTTTACACCTGATGCATCGCTTCGAAGATCTCGCTCTTCTGAATGCGAATCTGTACGTGGATTTCCGTGCCGAGCGCGTCAAGTTCGTTCTTCAGGGTCTGGAAAGGACAGTCCGGACTTGAAATATCCACGAGCATGATCATGTTGAAGTATCCGGAAATGACCGTCTGCGATATATCGAGAATATTGATGTTGTGACGGTAGAGCACATTCGAAACCCGTGCGATGATTCCTTTGCTGTCAAAACCAAGTACCGTTACGACCGCCTTTGAAATCGTTTCCATATTGCTTTCTTATCCCTCCCGCGGCGGGCAGGAAAAGCTTCGCCGCTTCTCCTGCCCCCATCGTTCTTATTCTGTTTCTCTCGGCGCGATATCCGTCAGTTTCAGACCCCGGTTCTTTTCCTCGGCAAGACGGATGGACCAGTCGTTTTCAAAAAACAATACGTTACGCCCCTGTTCATCCCAGCCCCGGCCGGAGGTTGATGTGAGCTGCAGATCTTCGGGCTGCCCCCTGCTTTCCGCGATCCAGCGTACAAACCTGTAATTCAGCCGGTCCATGCTCAGTTCAACGCCATACTCGGAACGAAGGCGGTAGGTCAGCACGTCAAACTGCAGTTCGCCGACCACGCCCACGAGAAACTCCTCCAGTCCGCGGTCTCCGCGCCGGAAAGTCTGAATCGCGCCTTCCTCGCTCAGTTGGGTTATGCCTTTCACAAACTGCTTCCGTTTCATCGAATCCACAGGCCGCACGCGCGCAAAGCGCTCCGGCGCGAATACCGGAATCTTATCGAAACGGAAATGCCGTCCTGCGGAGAGAGTATCTCCCAGATGATAGATGCCCGGATCAAACAGTCCGATAATATCCCCCGGATAGGCGCACTCTACCCCTTCGCGTTCATCCGCCATGAACTGCTGCGGCTGTTTCACCTGAATCACCTTATCCGTACCCGAATGCCATACGGACATCCCTTTTTCAAACACACCGCTGACCACGCGAAGGAAAGCCAGCCTGTCACGGTGCGCCGGGTTCATATTCGCCTGGATTTTGAAGATGAAGCCGGAAAAATCCTTTTCTTCCGGATTGATTTCCCCTGCGTCGCTGTTTCGGGGCGTAGGCGGGAGCGTATAGCGCAGGAATCGGTACAGGAACGGCTCCACACCGAAATTCGTGATTGCGCTGCCAAAGAACATCGGGGTCAGTTCCCCGCGCCGCACCGCTTCAAGGTCAAAGGCGTCTCCGGCCTCATCCAGCAGCTCGATCTCGTCATGCAGGCGTTTCAGATAATGCCCTTCAAGCGCCGTCTCCACAGCCGGGTCGTCCAGCGCGATCACGGTTTTCCTGGCGCGCACTTTCCCATGCTCGCTTCCGGAATACAACTCCACGCTTTTTTCGTCCCGGTGGTACACGCCCTGAAAATCGCCGTCCACGCCGATCGGCCAGTTTACGGGACACGCGTGGATCCCCAGCACTTTTTCGATTTCTTCCATCAGTTCAAACGGATCACGCGCCGCGCGGTCCATTTTATTGACAAATGTAAAAATCGGGATTCCCCGCATGCGGCATACCTTAAAAAGCTTTACGGTCTGTTCCTCCACGCCGCGCGCCGCGTCGATCAGCATCACGGCACTGTCCGCCGCGACCAGCACCCGGTAAGTGTCCTCGGAAAAGTCCTGATGGCCCGGCGTATCCAGGATGTTGATCTGATATCCGTCAAAGGAAAACTGCATGGCGGATGAAGTCACGGAAATACCGCGCTGTTTTTCGATTTCCATCCAGTCGCTCGTCGCGTGCCTCTCCGCGCGCCGTGCTTTGACAGATCCGGCCTGGCGGATCGCGCCTCCGTACAGCAGCAGCTTTTCGGTCAGTGTCGTCTTTCCGGCGTCCGGATGGCTGATGATCGCAAAAGTTCTTCTGCGTTTTACTTCGTTGATAAATTCACTCATATCGATGCCTCCACGTTTTTGTCCTGACCAGTTGCGCGGAAGCCGTCAGATGGGACTCAACATTTTCTCGGTGCTCCTTTCCCTCACGCGTTGCTTCTGTACGCTTCAATCACGTCCGAGCGGGTATGCAGCTTGGTGATCGCACCGTCCAGCTGCACCCTGGACGTGACGTTGACCGTCATGATAATGGTGACCGTCTTGTTTTTGTTGATCCGGACCGACATGGCCGTCATCGGGATCTTCATTTCGTCAAAGAAAACGGAAAGCTCCCCCAGCAGGCTCGCGTGATCGTAACAGACGATCTGGATATTGGCAACAAAGCTCTCCGTCTTCGAATCCGCCCAGGAAACCCGGATCGCGCGTTCCGGTTCGGAATGCAGCGCGTTGACGCAGTCCGCTTTGTGCACCGTGACGCCGCGTCCGCGGGTGATGTAACCCACGATGTCGTCGCCGGGCACCGGGTTGCAGCAGCGCGCAAACCGCACCAGCATATCGGGCGCGCCGTCCACATATACGCCGTGCGTCGGTGTTCCGTTCTTCGGGGCGGCACCGACTTCCGGCAGCTCCGGCGGCAGTTTCGGCGCGTTTTTTTCATCGTGCCGGAGTTTTTCCTCCATCAGCCGCGTCAGCACGTAACCCGAAGCTACGCCGCCGTAACCGATCGCGCCGTACAGATCGTCCAGTTCCTGGAACATGTACTTTTTCAGCAGCGGTTCATAATACTCGGGCTTGGTATAGTCTCCCAGTTTTACTCCGCGGCGGTGTGCTTCACGCTCCAGGGATTCACGCCCTTTGGCAACGTTTTCACCGCGCAGTTCCCGCTTGAAAAACTGCTTGATCTTGGCTTTTGCCTGCTGGGTCCTGACAATATTGAGCCAGTCCATGCTCGGACCCTTCGAGGCGGAGGAAGTCAGGATCTCAACACGGTCCCCGGTATTCAGTTCCGTATCCAGCGGCACCATTTTCCCGTTGACCTTCGCGCCGACGCAGGCGTTTCCCACATGGGAATGGATGCGGTAGGCAAAATCCAGCGGAGTCGCGCCGCGCTGCATGGAAATGATGTCGCCCTTGGGCGTAAACAGGAATACCTCCTCTGAAAACAGATCCGTTTTCAGGCCGTCGATAAACTCATGGCTTCCCCTGGTTTCGGATTGCCAGTCCAGGATCTGTCTGAGCCAGAATAACTTTTCATCCAGGGTATCGTTTCCACCGCTGCCTTCCTTGTAGCGCCAGTGCGCGGCGATGCCGTATTCCGCCACTTTGTGCATTTCCCAGGTCCTGATCTGGATTTCGAACGGAAACGGGATTTTCCGGCCGCCGATCACCGTGGTATGAAGAGAACGGTACATATTGGCCTTCGGGACCGATATATAATCCTTGAATCGTCCGGGCACCTGGTTCCAGAGCGTATGGACGATGCCGAGCACCGCATAGCAGTCCGGAATCGTGTTCACGATTACCCGGATCGCGATCAGATCATAGATCTGCTCAAAAGGCTTGTTCTGTATGACCATTTTCCGATAAATGGAGTACAGATGCTTGGGCCGGCCGTCGATATCGTAACGGATTCCGGCTTCGTCCAGCTTCGCGGAAAGCTCGGATATGACCAGCTTGATGTTTTCTTCCCGTTCGGCACGCTTCATGCCCACCTTCTGCGCCACATTCTTATATCCCTCCGGATCGATGTAGCGCAGCGCCAGATCCTCCAGTTCCTGTTTGATGGAATACATGCCGAGCCTGTGAGCAAGCGGAGCATATATATCAAGCGTCTCCCGCGAGATGGAAACCTGGCGGTCCTTCGGCTGAAAGCTGAGGGTCAGCATGTTGTGCAGGCGGTCTGCCAGCTTGATCAGCACCACACGGATATCCCGGCTCATGGCAATGATCATTTTCCGGAGGCTTTCCGCCTGCTGCTCTTCCCTGTCCGCAAAATTGAGGCGCTGCAGCTTTGTGACTCCGTCCACAAGCCGTGCGACTTCTTCCCCGAAATCCGCCTCGATCATTTCGACTGTCACGCCTTCGCAGTCTTCCACGGTATCGTGCAGGATGGCTGCGGCGATGGTCGGAGGATCGATCATCAGCTCGGTGATGATGGACGCCACAAAAAGCGGATGAATGATGTAGGGCTCCCCGCTTTTGCGCTTTTGCCCGCTGTGCGCCTTCTCCGCAAAGTCATATGCTTTTGTGATCAGCTTCCCGCCGCCGGTATAACCGTTTTCAACACGTTCTACCAGCTGCTCAAGCGTCAGACACTCAAACGCGGAATATGCCATCTGCGGCCTCCTTCTTTGCTTGATCCGATTGAATAGCTTTCCTGTGTCTGCGCGTTCAGCCCGTTCCGAAATCAGGATACAGCTGCTTTCTCCATACCGTATGAGCAAAATCAACATCCGCTTTCTTTTTTTCGGTCAGCCGTGGAATCCGATTCTCCCCTTCAAAGCGAAGAACCCCCATTTCTTCAAGCACACACAGGGCTGTTTCAAGCTGAACCTCTGAAAGCGAAAGCGTTTGGGCGATCAGGCTGCGGTCCGACGTTTCACCGGCACGCAGGATACGGTACAATTGCCGCATAATCTGAAGGGCTTCGTCGGGGTTCGTTCCGGGTCGGATTGCCGCAAGGAACTCCTCGCTTCCTCTCCCTGAACCGCTTCCGATTTCAGCATTCCGGCAGCGTTCCCGAAAAACCGCTTCTTCGGAATCGAAAGCCCCTCCGTCGCACAGCCAGATGCGGCTGTAATTCGGAGATACCCTGCACGCGCTCGCGTAAAGCGAAACGCAGCTGTAAGCCCTGGGATCGGATGCGCCTTCCAGTTCAAGGGGCAGAAGGGTTTCCCTGCGGCATCGCAGCGCTGTCTCCCGTTTTCTGCAAAACAGCAGCGTGCCCCGTTTTTCCTTCAGCCACGATTCCGGCGGCAAAGCGAAGCGTTCCCCCACCGCTTTGCCGGCGTATCTTTTCGACACGGCATGCTTCATATCCTGCAAAAGCGCGTCCGTCTCACGTTCGGGATCAACGGCAAGCGTATCCGGCCGGATCCGGAGATCCGAAACCATGCACTCGGCCTTTATTCTCCCACCGAAAACATTCAGAGTCGGAACGGCAATCACATCCACTTTCCCGCAGGGAAAGCTTTCCCATTCCCCGTGCGAAAACCATATTCCGTCCCGAACCTGACCGTTTTTTGAAAAGCCGCATTTCAGATGGGCGGCGTTCTTCCCCACTGCCCTGCACGTGACCATTTCGCAGTCCGAAAAAAGGAACCTGGGTTCCGGGTTCTCCATCCCGAAAGGTTCCAGCATCTCCATTTGTTCGATCATCTCAGGGGTCAGTTCCGAAAGCTCCATCTCCAGGTCATAGTACGCGGCAGGCCGCAGATCGCGTCCCGCAAGCTGATTTTCGACAGCCAGGCTCAGCCTCTCCCGGAACACGTCAGTATCCTTTGCCCGCATCGTCAGGCCTGCCGCCTGTCTGTGCCCGCCGAAGCGCAGAAACAGATCTTCACAGGTTTTCAGCGCGGCGTACAGATCAATATCGCAGGCGCTTCTGGCAGAACCGGTCGCATATTCGCCGTTCTCCGAAAGGCATACTGTGGGATAGGCGTATTTTTCCGCGAGTTTTCCGGCGGCAAGCCCCACGACTCCGCTGTCCCATCCTTCTCCCTGCACGACGATGCACCTGAGCTTTGTCAGATCCATCCCGCGCACCTGTTCTTCCGCCCTGCGGATCACGTCTTCCTCGGCGTTCCTGCGCGCAGCGTTGATCTCTTCCAGTTTCTGCGCCGCTTTCTGAGCGGTCTGCGCGTCTTTTGCTGAAAGCAGCTTCAGCGCGAGTACGGCATTTTCCATACGTCCGGCCGCGTTCAGCCGCGGAGCCAGGCGAAACGCGATATCTCCCGCGGAAATCCTGCCGTTTTT
>CADBNX010000540.1 GCA_902796115.1 uncultured Eubacteriales bacterium | reverse complement strand
TCATCCCCGCGCATCGGCACCCGATTTTCCAGATCGGAAACCCCCTCCGCATGGAAGAAAACGCGCTCCCCGTTCCGATAGACCGCGCATACGGCACCCGGCACAATCCAATCCGTCACGCGGCGCATGAAATCGATCATCGGCTGAAAATCCATCTTTTCCCTTCTCCTCTTCACACCATGGCGCATATCGCCAGTATCAGGATCATTGCCCATCTTTTCCGCATGGCACAGCCTCCTTTTCCGTTCCGTAAGCCGCATCTTCCCGCGTCCGCCCTTCGCCGTCCCCTCCGGGGGCTCCGCGGTGTTTCCTGCCCGCATCATACCATTCCTTCCGCGTGAAGTCAAATGCATCCGCCGGATCAAACCGATAAAATACGGGAAAATACAATCCGTCCGTCCGGATTCATGCTATAATGGGATCCGCAAGTATTTTTCCGGGAGGCTTTGCCATGGGAGGCAATCGGACACCGGCATCGGTATGCCTGCACGCGCTGCTTGCGGCAGCCAGCCTGTTTGTGAACGGCTTCGGCATTTATCTGACCATTCAGGCCAATCTCGGCGCGGCTCCGTGGGACGTGCTCAGCCTTGGGCTTTCCGGAACCCTCGGCATCCTGTACGGAACGGCCTCCATTGCCGTATCGGCCACCATCATTGCCATCGATATCCTGCTGAAGGAGCCCATAGGCCTGGCGATGTTCATCGACGCCGTGGTCGTCGGCAAATCCGTGGATTTTTTCAATCACATCCGGGCCGTGCCGGTCATGAATTCGCTGTTTGCCGGCATTCCCCTCATGATCGCCGGCCTCGTCATCATCGCGTACACGCAGTATACTTATATGATCGCCTCCCTCGGCTGCGGACCCCGCGATACGCTGCTGGTCGCTCTCGCGAAACGCGCAAAAAAGCTCCCGATCGGAGCGGTCAGCATCGCGCTGCTCAGTCTCGCCACCTTCACGGGCCGGCTGTTGGGCGGCCCCGTCGGGGTCGGGACCCTGATCTGCGCTTTCGCCTCCGGCCCCATCATGCAGTTCGCCTTCCGCACCGTGCGCTTTGACGCCACGAAAATATCCCACCAGCGCCTCTCTCAGACGCTGCGGGTGCTTCTGGGCCGAAACGGTCCATAAGGCGGATCCGCCTGCCAGGCGCGGGCCGGGCACCCCGCCGCGCTTCCCGCGGGAGCAGCACGCGCCGCCGGTTTTCCCAAGGCGCGCCCCTGCCGCGGCCGGTTTCATCCGGAAGAATCCCGGAGCAGTACAGAAAGGAGCTTTCCCATGAACAAGTTTTACATCGGTGTGGACCTGGAGGGCGTCGCCTGCGCGGTAGGCATTCCCGGCGAAGGCATGGGAAACGGCGCCAATTACGCATTTGCGGCCCGTGAAGCCCTGCGCGAAGCCAACGCGTGCGCGCGGGCGCTGTTTGACGGCGGCGCGGATGAGGTGATCGTGTGGGACAACCACGGCTCCGGCGTGAACCTGGATTACGATGAGGTGGATCCCCGCTGCCGCATCGCGCTGGGCAGCGGGTTCCGCACCCGTTTCCCGGGCATCGACGGCAGCTTCGGCGGTGTGCTTTTCATCGGCTATCACGCGCGGGAAGGCACGGGCCGGGCGGTGCTGGCGCATACCTACAATTCCAGGGTCTACCAGCGCTATGCCGTCAACGGACAGGAAATGGGCGAGATGGATATCGACGCTGCCTACGCCGGCGAGCACGGCGTGCCGGTGCTGTTCTGCGCTTCGGACGCGGCCTGCGTCGCACAGGCAAAGGAGCGCTTTCCCTGGGCGGAGACGGTCGTCACCAAGGAGGGCTGGGGCTGGAACGCCGCCGTCAGCCTTCACCCGCGGGAAGCGCAGAAGCGGATTTACGAAGGGGTGCGCCGGGCAATGGAACGCCGCGGCGAGATGCAGCCGTACCGCATCCCAGGACCGTTTGAATTCACCGTGCGTTTCAAGCGCATGGACGCCGCGGCCCAGGCGCCGCTGTATGACCGTGAGCGAAATCCCTTCGCCTGTCCCGATCCGTTCACCCGTACGGGGTGGCTGGACCGTATCGGCCAGGTCATGGACTGAGAAAGCGGGGAGAGGCATGAGCAGAAGAGACGAAGTTCTGAAGCCCTTTCATGAAAAACGCGGCCTGATGGAGGAACGCGTCCGGGAGGGGATCGAAAAAAACCGCAAATCCGACGGCACGGTTTTTGTGACGGACCGCAGCGGCAGCGCCGTTCCTGGCGTTACGGTTTTGCTGCGCCAGCGCAGCCATGAATTCAGATACGGCGCCAACCTGTTTTTGCTGGACGAGCTGGAGACGGAAGAAAAGAACGAGGCTTACAAGCGCCTGTACCGCGGCGCCTTCAACATGGCCACGCTGCCTTTTTACTGGTATTCCCTGGAGCCGGAGCGGGGCAAGCCCCGCTACGCGGCGGACAGCCCGAAGTACTACCGCCGTCCCGCGCCGGACCTGTGCGTCGCCTGGTGTGAGGAAAACGGCATCATGCCCAAAGCCCACTGCCTGAATTACGACAAATACGCGCCGGTATGGCTGCCCCGGGACGTATCCGCCGTCAGGGAGCTGCTCACCAAACGCATGCGGGAGTGCGCGGAACGCTATGCCGGCCGCATCCCCTCCTGGGAGGTCATCAATGAAACGCTCTGCGACGGCGTGGACCTGCCGGAGCGCCGCTCCACAGTGCTGGCGAACGACCCGGAGGTGGTGGAGTGGAGCTTCGCGGCCGCGCGGCGCTTCTTCCCGAACAACGAACTTGTCATCAACGAATCCTCCCCGTTCATCTGGGAGCAGTTCAAATACAACCGCACCGCCTACTATATGCAGATCGAGCGGGCGCTTTCCAAAGGCGCGTCCATCGACGCGGTCGGCATGCAGTTTCATATGTTCTTCGAAGAGCGGGACGAGGCGCACGGCACCGGCGTCTATTACGACCCGGAGCGGATCTACGCCGTGCTGGATCAGTTTGCCGATTTCGGCCTGCCCGTGCAGATCACGGAGATCAGCATTCCCGCCTATCACGAAACCGGGGAGGACGAAGCGCTGCAGGCGGAAATCCTGAGGAATATCTATTCCATGTGGTTTTCTCACGCGAGTGTGGAAATGATCACCTACTGGAACACGGTGGACGGCTACGCGTACCGGAACCCGAACCAGAACAACCGGGACGAAAACCATTACCTGGCGGGCCTGATCCGGCACGACATGACGCCCAAGCCCGCTTACCGGACGATTTCCGATCTGTTCAAAAAAGAATGGCACACCGACACGGAAACCGTCACCGGGGACGGCGGCGCGGCGTCCTTCCGGGGCTTCCGGGGAGACTATGACGTGACCCTCGTCCTGCCGGACGGCAGAAGCATGCGGGAAACGCTTTCCCTGAAAGGGAACGCTCCGAACCGCTTCCGTTTCATCGTATAAGGAGTTCCCATGAAGAAAACGCTGCTTTTTCTGAAAAAAGAGCCGATGCTCACCTTTTCCCTGCTCGCCGCGGCCGCCGCGCTGTTCATCACCCCGCCCACGGCGCGGCTTCTGCGGGATATCGACTGGCGCACACTGGGCACCCTGCTGATGATGCTCTGTGTGCTGGAGGGCTTCAAGCAGGAAAACATCCTCCGGCCCGTCGTGAACCTCGCCTCAAACCTGAAGCGGATGACGGCGATGACCCTGTTTCTGGTATTCGGCGTTTTCTTCTCCTCCATGTTCGTCACGAACGACGTGTCACTGATCATTTTCGTTCCGCTCACGATCCTGCTTTTCCGGAACGGAAACAAAGAGCGGTACATCCTGCCCGTGATCACCCTGGAAAACATCGCCGCCGTGCGCGGCTCCATGCTGACGCCCTTCGGCAGTCCGCAGAACCTGTTCCTCTTCGGCCAGGCCAATGTCAGCGCACGGCATTTCATGCTGCATATGCTGCCGCTGTGCGCCTTTTCCGCGTTCCTGCTGATCGGTTTCGTCTTTTTTCTGTACCGGAAAAACCCGCGGGAGGGCATCACGTCGGAAAACGGAAACAGTCCCCGGCCCGCGGAGGGAAGAATCCGGCGCATCGCCTATCTGTTTCTGTTCGCGATGATCATCGCGGTGATCGTAACGCGCTCTTCGCTCTGGCCCTGGGCCGTCGTGCTGGTCCTCGCCGTCATCGCGCTGCTGGATTATCACCTGCTGCTGAAAGCGGACTGGGTGCTGCTCGTTACCTTTCTGTGCTTTTTTGTGTTTTCGTCCTCCGTCGCGGCGAATGAAGCCATCGCGGGCGTCCTGAAGAAAGCGGTCGCGGGTGCTGAATACTGGTGGGCCATCGGCCTGAGCCAGATCATTTCGAACGTTCCGGCGTCCATTGTGCTTTACCCGTTCTCCGAAAACTTCGCCGGGCTCATCTACGGCGCGGATACCGCGGGGCTCTGCTCCCTCATCGGCTCGCTGGCTTCCGTGATCAATTACCGGATCTATGTGCGCGAGTACCCCGGAATGGGCGGAAAATTCATCAAAGTGTTCACGCTGATCAGCTGGGCGTTTTTCCTGCTGGCAGTCATCCCGGGATTCCTGCTGAGCCGCTGGAAGTTCTTTTGAGCAGCAGCCGGCTGTAAAGCGCTCTTTCCCTTTACCGTCATATCTGTCCGTTTTTGTCAAATTGCAAAGTGTATGCTGCAAACTGCAAATACTTGCCGTGTTCAGCAGTCACGCTTCGTATACGGCAGATTTTCCAGGTCGGTTTCGTGGTTTCGTCCCGCGATCCGTACCCGAAGCATCCTGCCGTCCCTGCGCACTTCGGGCAGCGCTTCGTCCCGGCGGACCGGAATCAGCAAAGTCAGAAAGGTATGGCGCGCCGCGGGGCGGCATTTCCGCCCCACCGTCGCGGCACGGTGCAGCGTTTCTTCGTTCCGGCCCACATACCACCCGCGCAGCGCAGGCTCCGTGCGGCCGCTGACGACGGTGACTTCCTCTTCTCCGTCCTCCGTCAGCGGCAGGATCAGGATATCTTCCCGCCTGCCGAATCGGGAAATCACCGCGCCGGGATACCGGTCCGTCCTTTCGACGGAAAGCGTATTCAGATGGAACAGGAGTTCGTATTCGTGCGCGTTCCCGTCGGCGGAGGACAGATCGTCCCGCACAATGAAGAAATCCGGCTTTTCAAAGCGGACCTGCCGCGTATGCACGGCAAGCCTTGCCATATCCGGGCCGAATCCGTCCTCATAGCTGCCCCTCGCATAATCGAACCGTTCGTTTGAAACCCATCCGGCGTCGATCGCTTCGCGGGAAACCAGCGGTTCCCGGCGGTTCTGTGCCATGGCATCCACCAGCACCGTATTATGGTCATAGGCGGATATCCCGTACTCCCGGGCGGCGGAAAGCTCGTACTGTCCGCCGCCGTCGTCAAAAATAAGTTCTTCGCCGCCCTTGTACAGATTGATGTTCAGCTTGTCCTGGTGCATATGCGCCCGGCCCAGCGGCCCTACGTCAAAGCAGAGATACGCCGCGTCCCTGTCCCATCCGGAACGCATGACGCAGAAACCGGCCCAAGGCAGAAAAGCGGAAGCGGTTTTCCCTTCCGGCGCCCGTCCCGCGGCGCCCCCGGAATTGACGAAATCATATTCGTCCGACGGCGGCAGCAGTTTTGCAGCCCGCAAAGTGAAATTCGCCGTCGGTACGGTATAACAGTCGTTGGTCCTCGGCTGCGTGAAGGCGGGCGTCGAAAGCAGCACCGCCGCGCGGACGGTTTTCTGCATCTGCCGCACGAAACCGGACGGCAGCGCGGATTCCGTTTTCTTTTCGCGGGCGATCTCATACAGGTTCGCGGCGCAGTTCCACACCACCGACTGATAATCCGGCGACAGCTCGTTATGCATGCCGTCCGGAAGGATCTGCGCTTCCATTTCCGCAAAGAACCGCGCGCACGCGGTCTTTGCGAACGCTTCCGCCTCCCGGAATTCGGGATAGAGCGCCGCAAATGTAAATACGCCGCAGCACTCCATCATCAGCCAGTTTGCCCGAGTGGGATGCGCCAGCAGATGCAGCGCCTGCCGCCGCATGGAGGCGAGCATCAGCAGCAGGGAAACGTCGGAAAAAGCGGACGCGTGCCGGAAAACGCGAAGCGCGATGGGCCAGGAGCCCATCAGCCGGATGCCGCACTCGATGGTCCGCCACGCGCTGCCCGGCGCGTTCCAGGCTTCCCGCGGGCAGTCTGTCTGCGCGATCCAGTCGAGCAATTGCCTTTCAAACGCCGAGGCGCAGGCCTCATTCCCGCTTTCGCGGTACGCCTCGGCCATATGCAGCCAGAAGGCGTGCCGGTTCAGCTGCCAGAGCCATTCATGATTCCGGGCACCCCGCAGCGCCGTCGGGTCAAACAGATAATCGATGCGCCTATCCGGGAATTCCCAGTCGATGCCGATCACCCGCACCGCTCCCCGGACGGCGCGTTCCGCGGTGTTCCTGTCAAAGCGGAACTGCGCCGCCACGGGCAGCGCGTCGTCCGGTCCCGCGCGGAAATGCGCGGCGCACGACCGGACGGCTTTTTCCGCGTCCCCGCGCGCAAGCGCTTCGCTGAAATCCCCGCCGATTGCTTCTTCCCGCAGCGCGTCAAACAGTTCCCGCAGGTGGGCGGCGTATTTCTCCGCGGTTTTTTCCCCATCCGCGACACTTCCGACCGCGCGGATCAGATCCCCGGTCCGTATCATATTCACCTCATTCATTCCCCGCGATCCCGCCTGCCGGACAGCGTTTTCGCTTCCCATCATATCCGTGCTGTTCTTTCGGTTTTACTGAGCGTATCGATCGCTTTCCGCACGAAACCGCCGCTCTCCGCCAGCGCCTTCCGCGCCTGATCCGGTTCGGCCCCCGTTTTGCACACCACGATCGCGCATTTCACGTCGCCGGCTTCCTTCAGCGCTTCCTCCGCCTGCTCCCGGCACACATCCGCCGCGCGCTGCACCATGCGCACGGCACGGTCGCGCAGCTTCGCGTTGGAAGGAGTCATATCCACCATCAGGTTCCCGTACACCTTGCCAATGCGCACCATCGACAGGGTCGTAAGCATATTCAGTACCATTTTGGTGGCGGTCCCCGCGCGCAGCCGGGTAGACCCGGACAGGATCTCCGGTCCGACCACCGCTTCGATGGTCAGGTCGGCGTGCCGCTTCATCACGGAATCCGGCGAACAGACCAGCGCGACGGCCGCTGCGCCCGCTTCCCGCGCGCAGTCCAGCGCGCCGACGCAGTAAGGCGCGTATCCGCTGGCGCTGATGGCCACAAGCACATCCCCCGGGCCGATTTCTTTTGCCCGCATATCGGCCGCGCCGAGCTCCGCCCGGTCCTCCGCTCCCTCAACGGGAAACCGGAGGGCGCGGTCGCCGCCCGCGATCACGCCCACCACCATCTCCGGGGATACCCCGAAGGTGGGCGGACATTCGGAAGCGTCCAGCACGCCCAGCCTGCCGCTGGTGCCGGCGCCGCAGTACAGCAGCCGTCCGCCTTTCGCAAAGCGTTCCGCGATGATATCGACGGCCTGCGCGATCTGCGGCAGCGCCTTCTCCACCGCCTGCGCCGCCTGCCGATCCATCGCGTTCATCAGTTTTGCCGCGTCCGGCGTACTCATCATATCCAGGTTCAGGGATTCCTGATTCACCTGCTCGGTGACCAGCTTGTCAAAATCCATATCCATTCCTCATTTCATGGGTTCGATGCGCAGGATGCGCGTCTCGCCGAATTTCATCGCGATATCCACGTACGTTTCATTTCCGGGCAGCGTTTCTCCGGTAAAGACGTCCGTCAGCTTCGCGCGCAGCGGCACGCAGACGCGCTTGATGCCCTCCGACGCCGCGTGGATCGCAACATATTCCCCGCTGGCGTAGGC
>CADBNX010000539.1 GCA_902796115.1 uncultured Eubacteriales bacterium | reverse complement strand
GGAGATTATCATGAGCAGACGTATATTGATTACCAACGATGACGGAATCAGCGCAGACGGCATCCGCAAGCTGGCGGAGATCGCGCGCGGATTCGGAGAAGTGACCGTAGTCGCTCCCGATACGCAAAGAAGCGCCGCTTCCCATCACTGCATCTTTAACAGGCCGCTGATCCTGAAAGCATACGATTTCAGCATGGAAGGTGTGAAGGCTTACACCCTGGACGGAACACCCGCCGACTGCGCGAGGGTCGGCATCTTCGCTGTATCGGGAAGCAGGCCCGATATTGTTCTGTCCGGCATCAATCACGGATACAACATATCCTCCGATATCCAGTATTCGGGAACCGTTGGCGCGGCCCTTGAAGCCGCTTTCCTGGGTGTCCACGCCATTGCGGTATCCTACGGGAACTTCAGCTTCAATGCGACAGACATTGTAGACCGCTGCCTTCCGGGTCTTCTTGAAGAGTATATGGAAAAGCCGTTGCCTGCCAATCAGATCTGGAATATCAATATTCCGGACTGCACTGCGGATGAATGCAGGGGGATTATCCGGAATGCCGCGATGAATACCGGATATTTCTATGATGATCAGTATTTTTTGGATCAGATCGGCGATCAGACATGGTCGGTCACGAACATCGCCAGACGGAACTGGACAGGCCCTGAAGGTTCTGACCTTCAGGCGGTGATCAGCGGATATATCGCTGTGGGAACCGTAACGAATCTGACCTGAACCGGTAATCGGAAACAATTAACGGATATTCTGTTTATCAATTTGTTTCCTGCCTTTGAAGCGGTATATCTGCTGTCTTCATAGTCCCCGGTTCGCCGGTGCATATATCCGCTGTCATAACAAACCGTTCAGTTATCATAAGCGACCGTTCGGGCGGAGATGTATTGTTTCTCTCCGCCCTTTCGGTTACAATCCGTTATGAATCAGCCGATGGCACCAACTCAACAGACTCCGTTTCAATCATGAAAGGATGGTCGTCCGCATGCGTAAACTCTTTTCTCTTTTTCTGGCGCTCACCCTGTCCCTTTGCATGATCAGTACCCTGGCCGAGCAGGACAATTTCCTGGTCAGCGACTGGACGCTGTCCTATGCGTTCGGAGACAGCACAATTGCTGAGCAGACCATTTTCATCTATGAGGACGGCACTTTCGAAGCAATGGTTGAAAACGACAGTGCGACAGGAACCTGGACTTTTGACGGAGAAACGCTTGCGCTTACGGGCGGAGATGAAACAATAACCCTGGCGTGGAATGAAGAGACGCATCAGTTCTCCGGCGAATACAGCGGCCTGACGTTAACGATGTTCGTACCCATTGAACCGGAAGAAGGAACCGCGGATTCGGAAGAAGGCATATCAATTCCCGAACTTGCCGGCGGCTGGACGGTTGCGGAGGATCCGACCATCACGGAAGAAATCAGTTCCCTGTTCTGGAATGGAATGGACAGCTACCAGACGGGAATGATTACCGTCAGTTATACGCCTGTCGCATATCTCGGCTGGCAGGTCGTCGCCGGAAGCAATCATGCGATCCTCTGCCGGTCGCAGGAAATCAATCATCCGGCAGTCTGGGCAATCGTCTACCTGTATGTGGATATGGAAGGAAACGCCTCTGTGCTGAATGTTGCGGAACTGCCGCTCGGCGTATAAGCGGAGCGAAAACTTCGTCCACAGGCCCTCCGCCGTATTTATCGGCGGAGGTTTTTTTGCGCCGAATACGGCAATTTACAGTGCGGTACGATTATGCTACAATGATTGTATAAGCAACATTGAAGATCAGATGGCTGTGGGTTTGCCTGTCAGAGGCTGAAGAAAACGAGATCGTTTTGCCTGGATGCATGTGCCTGTCGGGATTCCCATTTTGACAGGGTCTCCGGCAGACAGGTATCCCGATGTTTATGGAAGGAGCAAGTTATGATTTATGAACTGAACGAACCTTCGGAAGCTGCCCCGCTCTTTGCGGGATGGCAGGATCTGGATGTCGGCGTTATCGCCTGCCTCGAAAAAGTAATGGGAAAAATCTATGCGACCGCTCCCGAGCGTCCGGAGTCCGCGATCGCTGTGATCGGTGATTTTGTTTTTTGCGCCGGAAAGCCGGATCTGGAGCTCCTGCGCAGCAAGCCTGATCGCTGGATGCTGGTGGTGCCGCAGGACAAAGCGTGGGCAAAGCTGATCGAGGACAATTTCCCTGCCGGCAAGCGCATCCGTTACGCAATCAGGAAGGACACGAAGTTCGACCGTGAAAAGCTCGAAGCCATGGTGAAAGCGCTGCCCGACGGCTATACCCTGCGAAAGATCGACAGCGAGCTCTATGACGTCTGTCTGAAGGACGAAAACTTTGACGACTGCGTGAGAATATTCGAGTCGAAGGAACGGTATCTCGAGCTCGGGCGCGGCTTTGTCGTCCTGAAGGACGGAAAAATCGTTTCCGCGGCCTCGTCCTATTCCCGCTTCCGCAATGGAATCGATATTGAAATCGGAACCCTCAAGGCGGAACGACGCAAGGGAATCGCTTCCGCCGTCGCCGCGAAGCTGATCCTCGCATGCCTTGACGAAGGACTGTATCCCGCGTGGGACGCGGCAAACAGGATGTCGGTCCGGCTTGCGAAAAAGCTCGGCTACAAATACAGCCATGAATATGTTTGTTACGGAGTGGATTAGAAATTGACAGGCGGCAGCTCCGACCATAAACAGATGTGAAAGGCGTGACAACGGTGAAAAAACAGATTTTCTTCCTGATGCTGATCCTCGTGCTGCTGGCGGGTTGGACCTTTGCCTGTGCCGATCCGGATCTGACCCTGCAGGATACGTCCCTGCGCTCCGGCGCCTGGGCGGAAGCGTATGCGCAGATCCTGGCGGAGCGGTCCGGAGACATTCAGGCTTATCAGGATTATGTGACGGACATCACGTCGAGTCCCTTATGCCGTGCTGTCGGAATCACAGATCTGACCGGCGACGGCGTACCGGAACTGATGTTCCTGGATCTGGTACAGGAAAATGAATACGGTTTTCAGGTGGGGCGTTTCTGGGTCTATACTTCAGACACACAGGGCGTCCGCTGCGCGCTGACGCTCCGGCCCGAAATCGACGATCTGCTGTATTCCCGGTATTACCTGGCGGAGAACGGCCTGCTGACGATCCATTTTTCAGACTGTGAAAAGGGCTGGATCATGCAGTTTCGTCCGGCCCTGAACGGCAGTTATACATCGGAGACCACGCT
>CADBNX010000538.1 GCA_902796115.1 uncultured Eubacteriales bacterium | reverse complement strand
GAAATCATACGGCCGGATGACGCGGCGGACGCGGTAGCGGCCGCGGTGACCCATGTGAACACGGGCCGCATGCGCGAACAGTTCAGAATGAGGTAAAAGATGTTTTCATACCTGGAAGGAAGGGTAGCGGAAAAGGATCTGAATACGCTGGTGCTGGATGTTGCCGGCATCGGCTGGCAGCTTACCTGCTCCATGAATACCCTGCAGCAGGCGCCGGAAACAGGCGCTGTGATGAAAGTGTTCACCGTGCTTTCGGTAAGGGAAGACGGTGTGGAACTGTATGGCTTTGCATCAAGGGAAGAGCGCAGTATGTTCCGGCAGCTGACGCAGGTGTCCGGGATCGGCCCCAAAAGCGCGGTCTCCATCCTGAGCAGCATGCCCCTGCGCGATCTGACCAAAGCCATCATGGACGGAGACGTTACCGCGCTTTCCCGTGCGCAGGGCGTGGGAAAGAAAACTGCCCAGCGGATCGCACTGGAACTCAAAGGCAAGGTATCGGATGATGAATTAAAGGCGATCCTGGGAGAGGAAGCCGCAGCTGTTTCCGCTTCTGCCGCCGTGCAGCCGGATTATGTGAATGACGCTCTGGCGGCATTGCAGCAATTGGGGTATACGGCACAGGAAGCGAACCGTGCGGTAGCCTCCGTAAGGAATCAGACCGGAGACGCGACCGAGCTGCTCAGGCTTGCACTCCGGAATATGGGGTAGTGTGATGAACGACGAGGGACGCATCATTTCAAGCAGTCTGAAGCCGGAGGATCAGGAAACCGAGGTTTCCCTGCGCCCGAGGACGCTGCGTGAATATGTAGGCCAGGAAAACGCGAGGGCGAGTCTGAAAATGTACATCGAGGCGGCGCTGCAGCGGCGGGAATCCCTGGATCATATCCTGCTGTACGGGCCTCCGGGACTCGGAAAAACCACGTTGGCCGAAATCGTCGCGGCGGAAATGGGTACGAACATCCGTATTACTTCCGGCCCCGCGATCACCCGCCCGGGCGATCTGGCATCGATCCTGACCAATCTGGATCAGGGGGATGTGCTGTTCATCGATGAGATCCACCGGTTGCCGAGAACGGTGGAGGAAGTGCTTTATCCCGCCATGGAGGATCATGTTCTGGATATCATGATCGGTAAGGGACCGATGGCACGCTCGATGCGCATGAATCTGCCCCGTTTTACCCTGATCGGCGCGACGACCCGCTATGGCTCGCTGTCCGCTCCGTTGCGCGACCGTTTCGGCATCATCTACCGTCTGGAACTGTACACCCCGCAGGAACTGAACCGGATCCTGAGCCGTTCCGCAGGAATCCTCGGAATCGGCTACCAGGAGGAAGGACTGTTTGAAATCGCGCGCCGCAGCAGGGGAACACCCAGGATCGCAAACCGGATGCTCAAGCGTGTGCGTGACTGGGCACAGGTACACGCCGGCGGGATCATCACGCTGGAGGCGGCCAAAGAAGGCATCGCCATGCTGGAGGTGGATGATATCGGCCTGGACAGGACGGACAGAAGCATCCTGCAGGCCATGATGGATCTTTTCGGCGGCAGACCCGTGGGGCTGGACACCCTGGCCGCGGCTACCATGGAGGATCCCGTGACGATCGAGGACGTATACGAGCCGTTCCTGATGCAGAACGGGCTGATCATCCGTACGCCGAAAGGACGGATGCCGACCAGGAAAGCCTATGAACACCTGGGACGGGAAGTACCGAAGGATATCGATCTTGTACCCGGTGAAACGAACGGAGGAAACGGACAGGAGCCGGATGTTGTACAGACGTCGCTTCTGCCGCAGTCGTAAGATGCGCTGTCAGGAAATTTTCTGGGATTTTGACGGAACCCTGTTTGATACGTATCCCCGCATCACCCGCGCTTTTATGCGGGGGCTTGAGGATGCGGGAATTACCACGACGTATGAAACGGCATTCGCCCGGGTGAAGGTTTCGCTGGGACATGCGGCCAGACTGTATGCCGGGGAAGCCGGGATCTCCGAAAGCGTGCTTTCAGAAGGCTACCGCAGGCATGCAGAGGATGAAGGGATCGATGGCTTCCGTCTGTTTCCGGATACGAAAGAAACCCTGGAGAGGATCGTTGAAGCAGGCGGTCATCACTATCTGTACACACACAGGGGAGAGACAGCGCTGCCGGCTTTGGATCATGCCGGCATAATCGGGCTGTTTCGGGATGCTGTGACCGGGAAAATGGGATTTCCTCTCAAACCCGCTCCCGAAGCGCTGCAGTATCTGATGCATCGGTGGAAACTGCGCAGCGAAGACTGCCTGATGGTGGGAGACCGCGTGATCGACGTACAGGCCGGCCTGAACGCGGGAATGGCCGGTGTGATGCTGGATCCCGACGGATTATGCCCGGATATGCCCGGGGTATTCAGGTGCCGGGATATGAAAGAATTTGCGCGATGGATAGCCCAGGAAGCAAAATAAAGCGGAGAAGACATGCGGCGCGCAGGATCGTACTTTGTTTTGCCGCCGTCATCGCCGCGGCAGTGCTGATGACAGCATTTCCGGCAAACCGGGATACAGGGCGGGACTTGCCGCGGGAAACCGGGCCCAGGGATGCGGACTCCGGGACACGATACCGTCTGCAGTGCGTCATGCATGAAGCGGAAGGAACCGTGGCGGTCCGGGAAGAAATCAGGTTTGTCAATGAAACGGGACGTTGTCTCTCCTCCCTTCTCCTGCGGACGTGGCTGAACGCGTACCGGGAAGAAGAAACAAGCCCCGCAGCACTGGATGAGCTTTACGACAGGGCTTATCCGGAAGGTTTCAGTGAAGGAGGAATCCTGATCCAGGGTGTATGGTGGAACGGTGAAATCATTTCTTCCTCTTATTCCGATGCTGAGAATACCATGCTGTGGGCTGAAATCGGAACGCTGGTTCCCGGGGAGGAAGGAATTCTGACCGTTCACTGCGTGCTGCGGATTCCGCAATGCGCATGGCGTACCGGACGCGGAGAAGAACGCTGGCAGCTGGGAAACGCGTTTCCGATCCTTGCGGTATGGGATGGTGAAAGCGGGGCTTTCAGACAGGATGCATACTGTCCGATCGGAGATCCCTTTGTTTCTGAATGCGCGGATTACCTTGTGACGGTTCAGCTTCCGGACGGATGGCAATGCTTCGGTACGGCGGAAATGGTACGGGAAAACGGGGTATTTACCGGAGAAGCCCGGAATGTCAGGGACATGGCGCTGGTTTTTGAAAAAGGCGATCTGTTCTCGGAAACAAAAGAGAACATTCAACTGGTCACCAATTTCGATCGGAACCGGAGAGAAGTGTACGCGACTGCCGGGGAAGCGCTGAGAATCTATGAAAAACTGTGGGGGAAGTATCCTTATCGGAGCCTTTCCATCGCGGCTGTCAGTTTTGCGATGGGCGGAATGGAGTATCCCTGCTGCGTGCTGATTGACGAAACGCTCACGGGAGATGATCTGGAACTGACCCTGGCACATGAGATCGCGCACCAGTGGTTTTATGCCGTAACAGGTTCGGATCAGTATTGCCAGGCATGGCAGGATGAAGCTCTTTGCCAGTGGGCCGTACTGTGCTACGTGGAAGAAAGATACGGGAAAGATGCCAGAAATCAGCTTGCGATCGCGTATGTTGGAGATCCGATGCGGGAAGTGCTGCATGCGCAGGTAACGGCGGGCAGTCCGATCGACCGGTTTTCCGATTACCAGGACTATCACACGGCGGTATACGGCCGCGGATGCGCCTGTCTGTGTGCGCTGGATCTCTGTCTTTCCGGAACGCTCAATGATTTTTTGAAAAACTATTGTGAGGAATTCGCGTTCCGTATCGCGACGAGGAAGGATTTTGAAGAACTGCTTTACCGGTTTTCCGGTCAGGATCTGTCCGCGCTGACAGCGGATTATCTGGACACGATTTTCTGAATCGGGGGGATTTTATGAATGCACATGACATCTGCATGCTGATACCGTCTCTTTCGCCGGATCAGCGACTGGAAGAGTATGTGACGGAACTTGAAAAAGCGGGATTCGGCGGCATTGTTGTGGTGGACGACGGTTCGGCGGCATCCTATCAGGCGATATTCGACCGTGTTTCGCAGATTCCGTCCTGCGTGGTGCTGCATCATGAGGTGAACCGCGGAAAAGGAGCGGCGCTGCGCACCGGAATCGGCTATATCCTGGAAAAGACACAGTTCCGCGG
>CADBNX010000537.1 GCA_902796115.1 uncultured Eubacteriales bacterium | reverse complement strand
GCGCAGACGGAGGACCAGTTGCTGCGGCCCCATTTGGACGGTTTTCGCAGGTAGGGCTCCGTGACGCGGCGGCGCAGTTCATACGCGATGCGCGCGCTGATTTCCGGATCAAAGCGGTCCTGCAGCAGATAGCGCAGCTCCGCGAGCATCAGCGCGGTTTCGGACGCGAACAGATCGATGCGCGTGATTTCCTGCTCCGTGCTGTGCGCGGCGTCGATGTGCGCGGGCAGCGCCCAGGCATACTGCTCGAGTATCGCGTTCACGGTGTCCTGCAGATCGTCCAGGTACTCATCGTGCCCGGAGAGCACCATCGCGGCGAACACATCGCAGCGCTTCCGCAGATCGAAATAGTACTCCTCGTATTCGACCCGGCTGCCCGTCCGTTCGTAAATGCGGAACACGGTGTAGGGAATCGCGGGGATCGGTTTTTTGCGGTATTCCTCCGCCATCTTCGGGAACGGCGCGAGGTAGCGCCGGGTGAAGCGGTTGTCCGGGATCCGCGGGGAAAGATAATTGAGCATATGCTTATCCTTTCAGGCTGCCGATCATGACGCCCTTCACAAAGTATTTCTGCACGAACGGATAAATGGTCAGGATCGGCGCCGTAGCGACCACGATCAGCGCGTATTTGAGCAGATCGCTCATGCCCTGCATCGCGACGGCGAGCTCCGGATCCACGATATCGTTGATATCGATCTGGCTCATGACCAGGATGTTGCGCAGGATGATCTGCAGCGGATACTTTTTCGCGTCAAACAGGTACAGCAGCGCGCTGAAATAGGAATTCCAGTGCCCGATGGCGTACTGCATCGCGATGACGGCGATGACCGCTTTGGAAAGGGGCAGCACGAACTGCCAGAAAAAGCGGATGTCGCTGCAGCCGTCGATCTGCGCGGCTTCCAGCAGTTCATCCGGGATGGTGCTGTTGATGAAGGTGCGTGTGACGATCATCTGCGTGACGCCGATGGCGCCGGGGATGACCATCGCCCAGATGCTGTTGAGCATGCCGAAATCCTTGATGACCAGATAGGTGGGGATCATGCCGCCGGAGAAGAGCATGGTAAAGGTGCACAGGAAGGTAAAAAATCCGCGGTGGGGCAGGTTTTTGCGCGCCAGCGGGTAGGCGCACAGCAGCGTCATGGCGATATTGATGGAGGTGCCGACCACCGTATAGAGAATGGTGTTTTTATATCCGGTCCAGACCTTCGCGTTGCTGAACACCCTCTCGTAGCCCGAAACACTGAATTCCACCGGCAGGAAAATGACTTTTCCGCTGGTGACGGCGTTGGGGGAGGAGAAGGAAGAGGAAAGCACGAAAATGAGCGGGTAGAGTACCAGCAGGGCGAGCAGAATGACCACGGAGTAGCTGACGGCATAGAAAACCTTGTCGTCCCTGGAAAGCCGCACGCGGCGGGCGTGTCTGACGGATTGTGACATATCCCTTCCTCCTTTCACCACAGACTGGTTTCGGACAGCTTGCGGCAGATGCTGTTCACGGTAACGATCAGGATCAGGTTGATGACGGAATTGAACAGGTCGATGGCTGTCGCGTAGGAGTAATCGTTGGCGGAACCGGAGGCCAGGCCTTTTTTATACACGAAGGTGGAAATGATCTCACTGGTGCTCAGATTCAGGGAATTCTGCATCAGGTAGGCTTTTTCAAAGCCGATGGACATGATGTGCCCGGTGCGCATGATCAGCATGATCGTGATGGTGGGGAGCAGCGCGGGCAGGTCCACATGAAGGACGCGCTGGAAACGGCTGGCGCCGTCGACTTCCGCGGCCTCATGCAGCTCGGGACTGACGTTGGTCAGCGCCGCGATGTAGATGATCGAATTGTAGCCGAATCCCTGCCATACGCCGGACCACACGTACAGGTGGGGGAACGCGGAGGGATTGGCAAAGATATCCGCGGGCGTTTCGCCGGTCAGGGCACGGGTCACGGTGCCGTACACCCCGGCCATCGGGTTGAAGAACTGCATCAGCATACCGACCAGCACCACGATGGAAATGAAGTGCGGGATGTAGGTGATGGTCTGGACGGTCTTTTTGACTGCCATTTTTTCGACCGTGTTGAGGAGGAGGGCAAAGAGGATCGGAAAAGGGAAGGCAGCCATGATGGCATAAAAGGAAATGGTCAGCGTATTGCGAAGGATCGTGCGGAACTGATACGCGTTCAGGAATTTGGTGAAATTCTTCATTCCTACCCAGGGACTGTCGAAAATGCCTTTGACGATCGTATACTTCTTGAACGCGATCTGCAGGCCGAACATCGGGTAGTATTTGAACAGCAGAAAATAGAGAATCGGCAGCGCCAGGAACAGATACAGCTGCCAGAAGCGCCCGTATTTCCTTTTAAACCATTGCATCATTGGCCTCCTCAATCCTGTGCCTGCCGGGAAATATGTCCCGACGGAAAATATGCCGGTATGAATAAAGGGAGGGGCGCAAGCGCCCCTCCGGATCAGAATGATGCTTATTTGCCGAACATGCGGTTGTAGCAGCTGGTCATGGCGCCCAGGTATTCCGTCAGGCCCATACGCTCAAACTCCGCCACATAGCCGTCCCAGTCGGTATCGATATTCTTGATGCCGGTGACGAATTCGGACCAGGAATTGAGCACATAGTCATTGATGGTGCTCTGGTATTCGGTGATGATTTCCTGCTCTTCCTCGCTGTAAACCATGCCCCAGATCGGATTCGGATCGGAATGGTCGATCCAGGTCTGAAGGTTGTTGCCGATGGCCAGCGCGCAGGAGGACGCGTAGTTGCCTTCCTCCACGACCGCCGCCTGGCCGGAACCCCATGCCGCGGGCAGGATGTTCGGGCCGATCTGCTGCCACCAGATGTTCTGCAGGGTGCCCCACGGGGTGATGGTCTTCAGCTTCGCCGGATAGCCGATGGCTTCGAAGGTGCCGATGGAGCCTTCGGGCGCGTCGACCCAGTCAACGCCGTACTCGCCGTAGCGGGTCCAGATGCTCAGATCCAGGGAGCACATGTAGTCGCCCATGCGGAAGGCTTCTTCCGGATGCTGGCAGTTCTTGGTGATGACCATGCGGACGGTCGGCAGGGTGGGCTGCCTGACAGCGTTGCACTGTCCTTCGGGACCGGTCAGCGGATTGAGCAGCAGGTATTCGGTGCGGCGCTTATCCGTCGCGGGCAGGTTGGAGGAGGAAATACGGCCGATGACGCCGACCTTGGTCGGCTCTTCCGCCACGGTGGCGTTGAAGGAAGCGGTATCCTGGGTCATGGAAAGTGTGGTGTAGAGGCCCTCGTCATAGAGGCTCTTTACCCATTTGATGCCTTCCTTCCAGGCGTCGGTATTGGCGACCAGCTCCACTTCTTTGGTATCCGGGTTATACTTCACATAGTTGGACTGGGTGTAGATGAAGGGATTCATGAAGAAACGGATCTGGGCGGTGGACATGTTGTCCTTCCAGCTCAGGTACGGGATCTCGTCCGTGGTGTCGCCGTTGCCGGTCAGATCGTTGTCCCGGAACGCGCGCAGCATGTCCGCGAATTCGTCGGTCGTGGTCGGGATCTCAAGGCCCAGCTTCTCCAGCCAGGGACCGTAGACGAAGGACATGTCGTTGGAATAAGCGTTGTGCACGGTATCGGCAAAGCCGAACACACCGTATACTTCACCGTCCGGGCAGGTGACGTAGGCGAGGCGCTCGTCCAGCGTATAGCCTGCCATGGCGAGAGTTTCCTCGGTGTACTTCGCGATGGTGTGATAATACTCCGTCACCGGGATGATCATACCCATCTGGCCGTACTGCTGCAGCGTGGCCAGGTTGGAGAGGCCCTGCAGGAAGAAATCGGGCAGGTCATCGCCGCCGGCCATCATCATCAGTTCCACTTTCTGGATGAATTCGGAACCGTTTGCGGGGAATTCCACGAATTCCAGATCCACATTCAGTTCTTCCTCAAGCTTCAGGGTCTGTTTGTTGGTTTCCCAGTCCTCGATGACGGCGCTTTCCTGCACGCCTACCTTGAACTTGATGGTTTCGCTCGAGAGCCAGGTGTCCAGTTCCGCGTGCCCGGCCATGCCGCTGAGAGTACCCAGCAGCATCAGCATCGCCGCGATCAGGGAAAGCCATTTGATGTGTTTCATAGTATCCTTCCTTTCCTGTGACACGGCAGATCCACCCGGGATGTCTGCCGCTTT
>CADBNX010000536.1 GCA_902796115.1 uncultured Eubacteriales bacterium | reverse complement strand
CCGCGGAACGCGAACTGCGGCGCGTGGAGGTGCAGGTCGACCATGCCGGGAATGACCAGCATTCCGCTGTAATCATACAGCGGCAGCGCGCTGCAGGCGGGCGGCAGCGCGCGGAACACCCCGCGGCAGACGCCGTCCGTGCAGACAAGATACGCGTTTTCCGCCGTGTACAGCTCCGTCCGGCTTGCGCTGTAGGCGATATCGCCGCGGATCACGAAATCCATACTGTCACCTCCTAAATTCTATCCTACCACAGCGCGATGCAAAAGAAAAGCAAAAAGAGATCCGCCTTCCCGCCGGTCGCACGCGGTATTTTCCGATCGCAGCATCCTCAGCCCTTCCCCCGTTTTTCTTCGTGTTTTTATGTTGTCATAATCAGCTTTTTATGCTAACATTATGTAAATCGTTATTCATGTTTTGGGGGTCTTTCTCATGAAAAAACTGCTGTTGTTCTGGATCGTGCTGGCGCTGCTGTTGGGGTGCCTGCCGCCGGCGGTCGGCGCGGAAACGGTCACGGGCGTCTGCGGAAACAACCTGAACTGGGTTTTTGACCGCGACGCCGGCACGTTGACGATCTCCGGCACGGGCGCGATGCAGGATAACCCGATCTGGAACAACGTAAGCGGCGACGTCAAGACCGTCAAAATCGGCGAGGGCGTGACGAGCATCGGCGAAAGCGCGTTCCGGGAGTTTTATGCCCTTACAAAGGTCGAATTTCCCGACCGGATGGAGCGCATCGGGGCAAGCGCGTTTTCCGCCTGCACCTCGCTGAAGGAGATCCGCCTGCCGGATGGGATCACGGAACTGCCGGACAATCTGTTCTGGCACGCCCAGGCGCTGAAGCAGGTGACCCTGCCCGAGAGCCTTACCCGCATCGGCGCGGCCGCCTTTGAAGCCTGCTTTGCCCTGAAAAGCCTGACGATCCCCGCGGGCGTCCGGGCGGTCGGCGCGCGGGCGTTTGCACAGGTCAGCACGCTCACGCTGACCTTTTCCGGCGACGCGCCGAGCTTTGACGCGACCGCCTTTGCGGACGGGATGAACGTAAACGCGTCGTATCCCTCCGCCGCCAAGGGCTGGACGGAGCTGGCAGGCGAGAGGTTCGGCGCAAGCTCGCTCATGTGGAGCTCCGACGGCACGCCGACGCAGACGGCTCCGATTGAGGACAGTCCCAGGGACGCGTCGCTTCCTCTGGAGCCGGAGATCACCGCCAACGGCTCCCGTCAGGACTTCTCCGGCAACTATGCCCGCACCGTTGCTTCCCACCTTCTGGATAACGGAGACGGCACCTTTACCCGCGTGGAGTATTCAAACTATAAGGTACACGTCGAGGTGTACGATGCGTCGTACCGTCTCATCTGGAAGCAGCAGCTGGAGCGGGAGCTTCCCCTCTGGGGCGGCTTTTACAGCGGGAAAAACTATAACTTTCTGGTATTCGGTCAGAACAATTCCAAGGAGGACAACAGCTGCGAGGTCGTGCGGGTGGTGCGTTACAGCAAGAACTGGCACCGGCTGGATTCCGCCGGCGTTTACGGCTGCAATACCACCGAGCCCTTCCGCGCCGGCTCCCTGCGCATGGTGGAGTGGGGCGATTATCTCTACATCCACACCGCGCATCAGCGCTATACCACCTCCGACGGAAAGCGCCATCAGTCCGACATGAACCTTCAGCTGCTCATTCCCGAGATGAAGCTGGAGGGAGGAGAAGGCTCCTGCAGCCACAGCTTCGATCAGTTCATCATCGAGGACGCGGGTGCCATCGTCAGGCTGAATCTCGGCGACGCCAGACCGCGCGCCGTGGTCATCAACAGCACGTCCGTATTGAAAATTCCCGGGGAAAAGGGAGACAACTACACCGGCACCGCCTTGGGCGCTTTCCTCGCCTCCGCGAAGAACTACCTGACCGCGGGCGTCACGCTGGTAAACTGGCAGACGAACAAATACGGGAAAGTCAAGAATCTGTTTTTGGGCGTCACCGATAAGGAGACCCACAGCACCACCCTGCGGAAGATCACCGACTACGGCGAGAACAAGGGCATTACCAGACCGCACATGATAAAGGTCGGAGACGATCGTTTTCTCCTGCTGTGGGTGGAGCATTCCGGCGAGGTCGCGTGGGACGGAGTCAGCGCCGCGCGTCAACTGCGCTACGTATTTCTGGACGGAGACGGAAATTCCGTATCGCAGATCTATACCTCTCCGTACGTTTTGTCGGACTGCGTGCCCATCCTCACGGGCAACCGGGTTCTCTGGTACGTGACGGACAACGCCCTGCCCCTGTTCTGCTGGATCGATCTGGACGCGCCGGAGAAGGTGCACACCAACGGACCGGACGCCCTTCCGGAGCGCATCACGGTGACCCCGCAGAATCTGACGCTGACGCCGGGACAGAGCGTGCAGCTTGCGGCCTCAGTGGAACCCGCCGGGGCAGACGCGCAGCTGATCTGGACCAGCAGTGATCCTTCCGTCGTCACGGTGGATCAGAACGGACGCGTCACCGGGGTCAGCGCGGAGAAAGACAAGCCCCTGACCGCCAACATAAACGTCCGCCACCTTTACGGCGGTCCGTATGCCTACTGTTATATCTTTATGAAGTACGATCCGGCGGGTCGATTTGTCGACGTGCCCGACAAGGCCTATTATCAGCAGGCCGTCAGCTGGGCGGTCGAAAACGGCATCACCAACGGCACGGACAACAGCCACTTCAGCCCGGAGCAGAGCTGTACCCGCGCGCAGGCGGTCACCTTCCTGTGGCGCGCCGCCGGGCAGCCCGAGCCGGCCGCGGCCGCCAATCCCTTCACGGACGTGAAGCTGAGCGACTACTTTTACAAGGCGGTGCTCTGGGCGCTGCAAAACGGCGTGACCACGGGCACGACGGCTGCCGCCTTCAGTCCGCAGACAAAATGCACCCGCGCGCAGATCGTGACCTTCCTCTACCGCGCGGCGAAGGAGCCCCCGGTGTCGGGCAAGCTGCCGTTCGCCGACGTGGGGAAGGCATATTATACCAACGCGGTCAAGTGGGCGGTGGCGAACGGG
>CADBNX010000535.1 GCA_902796115.1 uncultured Eubacteriales bacterium | reverse complement strand
TATGATCCTCATTCAGGTAATAGAGCTCCTTGAGCACATACATGGCCCGCATCCAGACAGGACCGCTGTCTCCCTTGTGTACGGAAACGGGCACCGGGGTCGCGGTGATTTCCGGTGTGGCCGTCGGCTCCTCCGTCGGCGCCGGAGTCGGCGTGTCCTTGGGTCTCAGCCCCTTCGTGCTGCCGACCAGCAGGTCATACAGGGACTTCTCAATATCGACGGACGGTTCTATGCCGTTGGCCACGCAGAAATCATAGAAGGCCGCCTGGCTGACCTCGTCATAGGAATAATGATCCTCGTCCAGGTAATAGAGCTCTTTCAGCGCCAGCATGGCCGCCCGCCAGACGGTATCGTTCTGGCCTCTCGCCACAGCGGGGGGAACCGGTGTGGGCGTTTCGACCACAACGGGCGTCGGCTTGGCGGTCGGTTCCGGGGTCGCCGTGGCTTTCGGCGTAAAGCTGGACGTCTGACCGACGAGGGCTTCGTACACTTCCTTCGGGATCTCGTCCGTCGGCTTGATGCCGTTCGCTTCGCAGAATTCGTAATACGCCTCCCGCGCCTCGTCGTCATAGGAGGGATAATCCCCTTCCGGCAGGTAATAGAGCTGCTGCAGCGCGACGCGCGCCTGCCGCCAGGTGAAATCGTTCTGGCCTCTCGCCACGGCGGGGGGAACCGGCGTGAACACAACCGTGGTCGGTTTCGGCGTCGGTTCCGGCGTATCGGTCGGGGCCGGAGTGGGGGTAGGTTTGGGCTTAAAGCCGGAGGTCTGGTTTACAAGCGCGTCGTACACTTCCTGCAGGATATCGTCCGTAGGCTCGATTCCGTTGGCCTCGCAGAATTCATAATAGGCCACGCGCGCCGTATCGTCGTAGGAAGGAAAATCCCCTTCGGGCAGATAATAGAGGGCCTGCAGCGCCATCCTGGCCCTGTACCAGGCCAGGTCGCTCTGCCCCTTGGTGACTGCGGCAGGCACCGGTGTGACCGGGACCGCTGTGACCGGTTCGGGCGTGGCCGTGGGGTTTGCCTTCAGGCTTTGCCGGGCGGCGATGATGTTATTATAGGCTTCCCGGGTGATCCCCTCCGTCACATCCAGGCCGTTTTCCCTGCAGAACTTCTCGTAGGCCATCTGGCTTTCGTCGTCGTAGGTCAGGTGTCCCGCGTCAAGATAATAGAGGCTCTGCAGGATTTCCATCACGGCATGCCATTCCGGATTCCGGTCCCCGTATTTGACCACCGGGGGTTCCGGCGTGAACACAACCGTGGTCGGTTTCGGCGTCGGTTCCGGGGTAGCGGTCGGATTCGGCACGAATTGCTCTTAGCCGCCGACCAGGCGCTGATACACGTCGGCCGGAATGCCGTCGGTTTTGCGGATGTTGTTTCTCTCGCAGAACAGGTCATACGCCAGCTGGCTCGCGTCGTCAAACTTCGCGTGGTCCTCGTTCAGGTAGTACAGCTCCCGCAGCCTGCGCATGGCTTCGCGCCATTCGACGCCTTCCTGATCCTTGCTCACGCGGATCGGAATGGGCGTCGGTTTCGGGCTGGTCAGCGGAACGGCCGTGCCGCTCACCGGCTTGGGCGTATTCGTGACCGGCAGCAGGGAAACCGGAACCGTGACGGAGAACTTCGTCTGTCCCAGATCCTGGGAGGACGCGGTGATCTGAAATTCCTGCGTTTTATTCCCCCGGTCGGCCAGGGAACCCAGCGGTTTGAGATCCACGGCGTAGTTGACCACGGTGGAAAACTTTCCCGAAAGCGAACTGACGCCGGTTACCGAGATGTTTTCCTTGTCTCCCTCGCCTGTGTGCGCGCAGCCCACATAGTTGCCGTTCCAGTCGGTGGCCAGTTTCCGGAGCTGGTCAATGCTTTCCGAATAATTGGCACGCCTTTTCTGATCCCGCACCGTGTTGTACCAGGTGACACGTGTCGGCGCGATGACCGTCATCTGGATCCGCACGCTGTTGTTTTTCGAGACGGAAGACATGTTTTTCACGTCATAGGGATTGGCAATCACACAGACCGCTTTGATAAAAGGCTCCGAAGAAGACAGTGCCGTCGCTTCGTTGACCGCGACCGCAACGGCCTCCGTCAGATACACCGCGTTTGCCACGATACTCAGGCTGCTGATGCTTTTTTTCGCCTCAGCCACCGTCATATACGGCTGGGTTCGATTGGGCTCTTCCGCATAGATGAACTTCACCATATCCTGCTGCGGAAGCAGGTTCAGATAAGCCTGAACCATGGCGCGGAGGCTTTTGATCGTGATCTTTTCGGAATAGTATTTGGAGTGATCCAGCACGATCAGGTGGCCCGTCGCCAGTTTCTGGCCGATCACCGGCAGGTTTTTGCCGTCTGCCGAAGTAAATGAAGGCACACCGCCGGTTTTTGAGCCCTGTACGGATACGTACATCACGGGCTGCGTCTGTGAGGCGTAAGCCTGAAGGATGGTTGCCGTTGCCGCCGAGGCCGGCAGCACGGAAACAATCATCAGCAGTACGAGTGTCAGTGCGAGTAAACGCTTCATGGTATTTCCCTTCCCATCTGTGGTACTGATGCGCCAAAGAGCGGTCTTTCCTGCCGTCATCCCTGCCTTCAAAAGCGTTCAGGCATTGAAATGCTTCCTGGCCGCCTGTGAAAACCAATCAGGGTACAGCATATCAGAAAAGCGCATTTCCGTCAATACACTTGCCCGCGGTTGTGCGGCCGGCCGGGGCCTGTTCCGGATCCGGCCGGCGCTCTGCTCCGCGGTGCCGGCAAGCTGCCTTTCCGTATCCGCAAAAAGCTGCCGGACGCGTTCCATCGCGGCACGCAGGGAAGCGATCTGTTCGGACAGCTGGCCGCACCGTCTGTGCTGCCGGCGCAGGCTGTCCGTAACCTCCCGCGGAAAATCACTCTCTCCCCAGCTTTCCGTCTCGCGCATGACGTCAAGGATCTGCCGGGACAGCGCTTCACAGCGATGCTCGGCTTTTTTCATGCGGCTGATCATCTGGTCGCTTTCCGGAAAGCTGAACCGGATCCTGTCCATTTCCTCACCCCTTACGACTGCGCAATGGCCTTGGCCATATCCTCGTCGATTTTATCCAGCCGGTCCGCGTAGGCCATCATTTCGGCCCGGATCCGATCCAGGTTTCTGCTCAGCTTCACGGCGCTGTCCGACAGTTCTTCCAGCGCCTCCTCCAGCGCCTGCGCCGCGTCGCCCTCGAAATACTCCTCGGCGGACTGCCGGACGGGTTTGAATTCCTGCCTGGGGAGTTCTCCGGCTTCGGCGGAAATCTCTCCGGTTTTTCGCGCGATCCTGCGGATTTCCCGCGTGTCAATCCGATAGGCCATCAGGTGGGACCCCTTTCAATCGTACTGCGCTGCCATTCAATCACAGGTACGGATAAAAATCAATCGATCCTGACAAACGGCAGTTTTTCTTCCGCGAATGTCACCGGGTTCTTCTCCGCGCCGTCCCGTTTTCCCGGGGCCGATCAGAGCAGCAGCAGCGGATGGCCGAAATGGAGACCCGCCTGCGCCAGCGTTTCGTCGGGCGACAAAAGCACGCCGCGTTCCATGTCAAACAGCATGGGGTGTTCCGAATCAATCGCAACCCCGATGTGCACCTGCTCTACCAGGCGGATGATCTCCGGCAGCAGCGAGGATACCGGCACATGAGCCGGCAGAAGAAAATCCGCGTTCTCTTCCAAAGCCGCGGCCGTGATCTCCACAATAATCGTTTCCATAATCGCCTTTACTCCTTCTCTCTCCAGTACCGGGCCGTTTCTTCCGGTGAAAGCGCCTCCGACCGGCCGCGGATGCAGACGGCCGTATCTTCGGGCAGGGCTGCCGCGTTTTCATCCGCCGCGGCTTTCATTTCCGCCGCCGTGCGGAAAGGCGCCAGCGCCCACTTGCCGTTTTTCAGCACCGTTCCCACAAGATAAATTCCCTCCAGCTTTGCCGCCACCTGGATGCATTTGCCTCTGCACCGCCACTCCGTGGCATCGGGGGCAGTCAGCAGTCCTTCCATCAGAAACGCCAGTTCATAGGAAAGCGCCGGCTTGCCGGATTCGTTGCGCTGCAGATGGCCGTTCATTTCCAGCAGCGCTTTTCCGTTTTCGATCCTCCACGGCGCGTCTTCATCCTTCAGGCCCGCGCACGGAAGGGAGAGCAGCTCTGCCGCCGCGAGCACCTCGTCCGGATGGAACAAATAACGCACCTGATGCGCCTCGATCATCATCCTCCCGCTTCCTCCTGTCCCTGAACGGCCGCGCACACCGCATCCTTGCAGGAACGCGACAGCGGAAGCTCCGTTCCGTCCCGGAGGATCACGGTCATATTCGGCACGTCCACCGCCTGTATCCGTCCCACGTTCACAATGCAGGATCGATGGCACTTGACAAAGCGATCTCCCAGCAGGTCTGCGATTTCGGTGATGCTCTTGTAAGCCTGCACGCTCTGCCGGTCCGTGAAAATCTCGATTTTCTTGTCCATTGCCTGCACGTACAGGATCTCGCGCAGACTCAGCCGGTGCATGGTTCCGCCCACCTTGAGCACCAGGCACTCTCCTTCGGAATCGTCCCCGCGGCTCTGCAGCTGTTCAAAATCATGCACGATCTGCCGGAATGTCGCGGTAATGCGCTTTCTGTCCAGCGGAGTCGCCATCACGCCCGCAGGGCGCATGCACAGGCAGAGCACGTCTTCCACCGTTTTCCGGCTGCCGGTGATGAACACCACATAGTTGTCGCGATTCCTGGACATCACCATGCGGCCCAGTTTCAGGCCCATCTTTCCGGCATCCTCAGACAGGGTATTGACGCCGGAAATCAGCAGGAAGATATGATCCTCTTCCCTGACCGCTCCTACGGCTTCCCGAACCTCATCCGTCCGCAGCTGAAGGCTGACGGATATCCTGGCCTGCCGTGCTTCCTCCTCCAGCAGTTCCATCAGGAGCTCGTATTCCTCATTGCCTACATGGTAAACCACTATGGGCAGCATGTCATTCTCCTTACTCTCACGTTGCCGGAATGAGGCAGTACACCGCCCGGAATGCGCCTGTCAGAGCCTGAACGCTCATGTTTCTTCCTCGGGTTCGGTCATCGGCAGCACCACCTGGGTGGTGTCGAGCTCGGAAACCAGCAGACCTTCGCCCAGCGGGAACGCCTTGTTCTTCTGGCTGTAGGCGATGGCCGTATCAAACGGATCGCACTCGTTCAGCCGTCCGCCCAGCAGCAGGCCGTGCCGGTACTGCGCCAACGCGCTGACCACCTGTGCGGACCGGTTGCGTCCGTATGCCGCATGGGAAAGCGAAGCATAGAAATAGATGCCGGTCTGCGAAACGTTCTGGGCGCAGCAGTACCGCAGCATCGCAAAGAAGGAAGCGACGCTGTCCCTTTCCACACAGGTATCCAGATCGTCAATCAGGATCACGATCGGCTCAAAGCTGTTCACGCACTCCTGATAGGCATCCTGTCCGCGGCTGCGGGCCTCTTTCTTGCGCTTGCTGCGTTCAGGCACAATCACGCTGAACAGCTCTCTCTGGAAAAGCTCCCATTCGGAGGCCTCCTGTCCGGGAGAGGGGATTTCGTAGGTATGGAAGCCCTGCGTCCGTCCCCATTCCACAAACGCCGATCCGCCGGTGATATGCACCTGTGCCCCGCGCATGGAGAAGAGGACGGCAAGGTTTTTCATCGCAGTCGTCTTGCCCGACTGACGCGGACCGCAGATCAGCATGGAGAAGGATTCTTCAAGATCCAGAAATACCGGCGTACCCTGCATCTTGGAATAGGCAAAGGGCAGGAAGCGGGGATCATCCACATGAGACGATACCTGCGGCAGCGCAAGCAGGTCGTCCAGCACCGGTTTTTCCGGAATGCGGGAAATCTGCTCCGGCAGACGTCCGTGCCAGGCTTCCGTCATCTGCTCACC
>CADBNX010000534.1 GCA_902796115.1 uncultured Eubacteriales bacterium | reverse complement strand
CTTTCCGGCGCGAGCAGCAGCTTTTGTCCGCCGTAAGCTCCGTCTGCCGGCGCGACCCGGACATGCCCGTGCGTGCGGATTTTCATCATCATCGGGGAAATCGGCTCTCCGTTGACCATCAGAGCCGGAGCACCGTGCCAGGAGCGGATCTCGGCTTTCATCATCAAAAGACCTCCTTACAGGAATTCGGGAAGGGCGGGATGGATGACCTGACGGATCGATGAGACGAACCTGTGTCCGTACCATGCTGCATCAAATGTGACGATTTGAGCACCGTGGGCTGCTGCAGGATCCGACGGCACCGTTTCCGGCGCGGCGGCGCCTGCGGCTCATACTTTTTCGACGATCAGAATCTCACTGTACAGATCCCCCGCCACGGTGGCACGGAAGCCGTTATTCATCAGGATGTCTCCGTCAAATATCCCATAATCCCGGGTCCTTGTCATTTTCACATCGCGCGTCCCATCCCTTCCGGGTACGTCATCCCGCCAGAGAGTATGGATCATGGGCTTTTTGCACGCAATGAACTTGTCGCCCCAGTAGTCGCTGTGGCCTGTGATCCTGTAGGACGCATCCGGATCCAGCCCCTTCAGGCACAGTTTTTCGGGCAGCCTTGAGAAACTCATGTTTTTGCCGAGAAGGAATACGACTGCCTCGTTTCCGTCTTTGGAAAGGTACTCGTATGCGCCGTACGGATGCTCATACACGGATTTCAGTCTGTAGAAATCACCCAGCTGCGTCGTGGGACGGATCCGCTTTGCGAGCGCGATGTATTCCTTCAGTTCGCTCAGCGCTTCGTCAGACATCAGGTCCAGCCGGACGGAAATGGACAGGGAACTGAGCATGCCCACGTGCGCCATGTATCGGAGCGGCAGTTCCCGCCCGTTCATTCCGTAGTTGTTTGCACCATCGGAGATGAAGCACGCGCCACCCTGAAGCTTGGGCGGGAACAGGTATGACATGCTTTCGAACATGTAAAGGGCATCCCTGCTGTCCTGGTTGTCACTTCTGTGCATCCTGCCGGCAATGGAAAGCATGCCCCAATCCGTACGCTTTCCGCCGCCCGCGGAGTTTTCGAATATAAACCCGGGCCGCGCTTCCTTGATCCTCGCGTACATGCGGATGACGTTCTGCCCGTATTTCACCCAGCCGTTTTTGCAGTGGTCCAGATCCGCTCCGGCCGTGCCCATTTGGGGAATAAAACGGTTGAAGTCTGTTTTGAAATAATCGATCTCGTTTTCCCGGATCAGCCTGACAACAAGGTCGGTGATATAGTCGCAGGCCTCGTCGATGCCGATATTGATGTCCGTACAGTTCCATTGCGATACGACCGGTTCGCGGTTCGGGTAATGAATGATCCATTCCGGATGTTCTTTCAGCAGGCGGCTCTCGATATGCGCGGTCTCAGGTTCGATCCACAGGCCCAGTTTCATACCGTAACCGTGCAGTTTATCGGCGATGGGTTTTAGCCCGTGCGGGAATCTTACGGTATTGATCGTCCAGTCTCCGAAACCTTTCCGATGGGAAATGCAGCCCGGCGACGCAGGATCCGTGCCCGTCCATCCGCCTTCGATAATGAACAGCTCCACGCCTGCGGCATGCGCCTGCTCGATGACCCGGTAAACCGTTTCCTCATCCGGGTTATTGCGGAACGCGGTCGCGCCGTTGAAGATGACGGGAAGAAGCCGCTCTTTTTCATCGGGATGCATGACGTATCCGGTCACGTAATGATGGATCGTCTGCGTGGCGTTTGTAAAACCGCCCTCCGCACGGCCGATCGAGAGGACCGGGGTGGTCAGCGTGCCGCCCGGATCGAGGCAGTAATCAAAGTCAAAATCATGCATGCCGGCGACGATGTTCGTATTGTCAAACGCATCCCGTTCGAACGTCATTTTCCAGTTGGAACTCCAGTGCAGAGACCCGAAAAACACGTCGCCGAAATCTTCCGTCGCGTCACCGGTATCGATCATGAAAAACGGGACCGCGTCGGGCCCTGACAGGCCGTGCCTTGACTCCAGCACGGTCTTTCCCTTGTCGATGTTCTCCCTCGTGGGGGCAAACTCCATTTCCCGCCATCCGTTGAAATGCGTCAGCCTGTACGGCTTCTCACGGTAGGGCAGATACAGGCACGCGGACATCGCGCTTTCCACAAAAAAGGCTTCGTCCCCGCAGTTCTCGATGACGGTATGCCTTTCGATCACGTCGTGTTCTTCGATCACACGGTATACGAGGGTGACGCGGACGGGATAGGCGGGATCCCGCAGGACGACGCGGAGCGTATCGCCCTCGATAAGGTGGGAATCATAGAGCAGGCGCAGATCGCGCGTTCCGTCCCTGAACGTGATTTTGATGCCGGGTTCCTTTCCGGACATCCCCTGGAAGGTCATCAGTTCCTGGAATTCATAGGGCAGGGGCAGGTTGTCGCATCTTCTGTTGCGCACGGCCGAAGCACCACTGTTGCGGCTGTCGCGCACAAAGCGCACGTCGTCCATATCGGGGATCCTTTCGGGTGAACGGACCTTCTTTCCCCAGTACAGATGATCCAGCCATTGATCAACGCCGTCCACTTCAAAAATATAGGAACTGCCTTTGGTCTGCAGAGCGAACCTTTTTCTGTTTTCATCAAAAACGATCATGGCCTTTCTCCTTTCGCAAGCTGAAATCTCCTTTTCGTCCGGCATGATACAGGACCGGCCTGCAATCCGCAAGAGGGGAAAGAGGATAAAACGGCTGCTGACGGGACAGGGGGAGGAGCCGCTTCTTGCCCGGGTAGCCGATATCAGGATTTTTTCTGGTTTCCAGTATTACTGCCGTTCGTCCCAAGCCGCCGGATCGCGTCCTGCGCGGGGGACAGAAGGAGCCCTTCCTCCTCGATGCGCGCTTTGGAATAAAAGCACTCTTCCAGGGCCTGCTCGTAAGGCACGCCGCAGACATCGGATACGATGCGCGCGCTGCGGTCGATGAGCTTCTTATTGGACATCGCAAGGCAGGTCATCCAGTTCCCGTCGATGCGGCCCATCCGCGCCATGACGCCGGTGGAGAGGGTATTGAGCATGAGCTTCATGGCCAGGTGCTCATACAGATCCATCAGCGTGGCGGGAAGGGAGAGGCCGCCCTGCGCCATGGTGAAGGAAGACCGCGCCGCATACCGGGCAGCGCTGCGCATAAAGCTTTCGGGCGGCGCGTCCGCGCCGACCCACATGGCAAGGCTTCCGGGTTTTTCCTCACGTTCCGGCAGGGAAACGTTTCCGATCGGAAAACGCAGGAGCGCTTTTTCGTCGATGGCCGGGATCCTTTCGATCTGCTGCTTGCCCAGCCCAAGGGAGGCGTAGTCCTCCGCGGTCCAGGCGATGCAGCGCAGCGGGCGTCCGAAGCAGCGCCGCCAGGCTTCGCCGGTATCGCAGGACGGGTTCTGCGCGTACGCCCAGGACAGGGGCTGATCCTTCATATCCAGTGATGTGAAGGGCGGCGTCATGAAGGTAGGCGGCCGTTCCGTGGTATCGGTCAGCACATCCAGCATGTATTCTTCCGCGAACATCGTAATGACGCTGCCGGCGCGATAGACGCTCTCCTCCTGTTCCGTCGCGTCCGCGATCAGGCCGACACACTGCGGGGAAGCGAGCTGCCGGATCAGCGAGACGAACTGCTGCCCGTACCATGCGGCGCCGTGCGGGCCGGCTTCTCCGCCCCATGCGGCAGCGAGATCCGACAGCGCCGTTTCCAGCGCGGCGGCGCCCGCCAGCTGCTCGAATGTGGACGACTGCATCCGGGTGGATCCTGTCAGCGCCATGGGCCCGCAGGGGAGCAGCAGCACGCGGCAGTCCGGATGCGTGTAGATGCGCCGCGCGCGTTCCATTTTTCCTGTCAGCGGGACCGGATCGGAACAGACCAGCATGTATACGGACGCGCCGCGCTCCAGCGCGTTCTGCGCGGTGCCGAGAATCGATGTGGTTTCCGCGGTGGCGGTGACGCCCACCAGCAGGTCCTTCGGGCTCAGGCTCCATTCTTCCGCCTGCCGGTACCCCAGCGCGGTGGAATCCTCGAATGATTCCACGGCACGGATCACGGCGTAGTCGCCGCCCGTCATGATGGACACGACGCGGTCCTGCATGGGCAGGATATCGGAAGCCTTCGGTGTATTTTTCCCGGCGATCCGGGCAACGCCCGTCCGCCAGGAGTTTTCCAGGCGCATGCAGAGCCTGCCGGAGGAGCCGCAGCCGGAGAAAAACACCCGGCCGCCTTCACGCAGGGTTTTCCGGATGCAGCCGGAAAAAGCGGCGAACTCGGGCCCCGCGAGTGTTTTCTCCGCCCGCTGCGCCATTTCCGAATCGACCGACAGCAGCAGGCGCACGCCTGCTTCGGCGGATGAGGCATAGGTCTGGGACAGACGGCGGGTAAGCGGATGGGGCTGCTCGGCTTCGATATAGCCCATGCGGTATTCGGATTCGTTTTTCAGGAATGCCCGGGCCGCTTCGCGTGCGGTTTCGCGTAAGGATGGGTTCATGGGTGTGCTCCTTTGATGGAATACCGGGTTGAAATGTCGGGATGTACAGAGATGATGCGGATTGATACCTGAGTCAGGGAAAACGCGAACGCTGCATGTTTCTGATAGATCCTTCGCTCATCCTCCGCTCTGCGTCGGGGATGCTCAGGATGACAACGGAGAGTATGGGGAAGCATTTCAAGTTTGGTATGCTGAGTGCTGCGACTGAACAATGGGTTTGTCCATAATTCCTTCACTTATTTCCTCGCTCTGCTTCAGGAATGCTCACCCATGAAGGGCGCAATGCAGGATGACATGTCTGGAGAAGGGTTTTCAAGTTCGGTGTACTGAATGCTGCTCAATACATACCTCAATCTTTCCCGCACTCCTCAAACTCTCTTCGGTGTCATCCTGAGGCAATACGGATGCCGAAGGATCTATAACTGACTCCTT
>CADBNX010000533.1 GCA_902796115.1 uncultured Eubacteriales bacterium | reverse complement strand
GGCGTGATCCTTCGGCTTCGCTCAGGACCTCCCGCTTCGACTCTGTCTCGCGGGTCACCGACGCTCACCGCATGTCATCCTGAGGCCGTACGGATGTGAAGGATCTCCAGTCAGCTCTCTGCGTTCCTTTCGTTCGCCCGGCCCGGCTCCTGTTGCCTCTTCCCTATTGCCTCTTCCCTCTCCTCCCTGCGCTACAGCAGGCTCAGCGCCACGATGGCGCACACGATCAGGCAGAGCCACACCGCTTTCGCGGGGGTCAGCTTTTCCTTCAGGATCAGGCGGGACCAGAATACCGTGACCACCAGGATGCCGCCGTTGTTGATCGCGTAGAGCACCGGCGCGCTGACGGCGGAAAGCAGGTACATCAGCAGGTGAATGGCCGCGCAGGCGCTGACGGAAGAAATCAGCGCGAAGAGCGCGGATTTTTTCGTCTGCCGGAACGCGGCAAAGGTTTTGCGGCGCGCGGTAAAGGCCAGCAGCGCCAGCCCGAGGAGCGCGGAGGAAGCGAAGGTGACCAGGATCATGCCCGCGTTTTCGGTGCCTTCCATGACCCGCTGCTGCGTATTGACCAGGATGCCGTAGCATCCGTTCACGCAGGCGAGCAGCGTGATCGTGAGCAGGAAGCGCAGGGAGATCTTCACTTTCTCCTTCTGCCCGCTCAGGTTCATCATCACGCAGGCAAACACCATCAGGAGGATCGCCGCGATCTGCCATACGCTCAGCTTTTCCCCGTCGTGCAGCACGCTCCAGATGAGCGGGATCAGAATGCCGCCGGAGACGCTGAATACCTTTGTGATGGAGAAGGGCCCCAGCGCGGCGGCGCGGATGAGAAACATATTGTAGAGCACCAGCACCGTTCCGTTCACCGTGCCCATCCACAGCGTGACGGAGGAAACCGGCACCCGGAAGGCGTACAGAAGCAGCGTGCCCGCCGTGACGGTCACGCCGTAGAAAACGCTGAACACCGGGGAAGAGAAGGCTCTTTCTCCCGGATAGTGCCGGGCGTACAGATTGCAGAAAGCGGACTGGAATGTATACAGCAGCACCATCGTGCCGATCAGGATTCCGGTCATGGGTTCCTCCTCAGCCTGGATATCGGAGTATGTGCGTTATTCGCCGCGCGCCGCGCGGATACAGTCGAGGATCTCCCGCACGCTGTCGAACGTGAACGTCGGCTTTCGCTCCGACTGTTCGATATCCGCCAGGGTGCATTCGCCGCTCAGCACGCACACGGAATCGACCCCCGCGCGCAGGCCCGCTTCGATATCGGTATAGATGCGGTCCCCGATCACCATGGTCTCTTCCGGGGAACAGCCGTATTTTTCCATCACCAGCCGGATCATCGTGGGTTCCGGCTTCCCCAGAAAACGCGGATAGCATCCGGTGGCACCCTTGATCAGCTGGCACATGGAGCCGCAGTCGGGAATGGAGCCGCCTTCCACCGGGCATACCCAGTCCGGATTCGTGGCGACGAACGGAATGCCCGGATTTTTGTTCAGGATCTCACAGGTATTGCACAGCTTGTGATAGGTCAGTTCCGTATCGAAACCGACCAGCACCACGCCGATGCCGGACTCGATTTCCTCCACCGTGTCAATGCCGGCTTTTTTCAGCTCCGCGACCAGGGATCTTGTTCCCTGGCAGTAAACGCGTTTGCCCGGATGATCCCGCTTCAGATAATAAATCGCCGCCTGTGAGGAGGTGAAAAAATCCTCCTCGCCCGCAGGAATCGCCATGCCGTGCACTTTTTTCAGGTAATCCGCCACCGAACGGGAAGAATTGTTCGTAATGAAAATGTACCGGCCGTCATGACTGCGGATATCCTCCAGCAGCGCGAGCGTGCCGTCGATCAGCGTATTGCCGATATAAATGGTGCCGTCCATGTCAAACAGGAACAGCTTTTTCTGCCCGAGGCGGGAGGCGTCTTCGCCGAAATAATCCAGGCGGTTCCCCTTATTCATGCTCTACCTCCCACGTTTCGATATGCTCGAACATGTCGTTGGCTCCGGGGGTGTCATCGCCCACGGCGGAAAACCAGAGCCCGAATAAGCTGTTGTTGTACGGCCCCCAGTCCTCCACCTCGTATTTTCCGCTCTGCTGGGTGCGGTGCTTTTTGAAGGCGGCGCAGGCGACGTCAAAGGCGGTCTGTCCGTCAAAAGCGCTCAGCGGCTGCCGCCAGTCCATCACAAGGGTGTTTTCCCCGTACAGATGGATATACAGCTTTTTTACCTGCCATACCCCGTATTCCGCGGCGGACGCGGG
>CADBNX010000532.1 GCA_902796115.1 uncultured Eubacteriales bacterium | reverse complement strand
TGAAGCCGTACTGCCGCGCCTCGGCACACAGCTTTTGAAAATCCGCCCGCACGGCAAACGGCTTCAGGTTGGTGTGGTCGATCATTCCGGCCACCTGTTCGGGAGTCCAGATCATGGCGGCAATTCCTCCTTATCCGAATATCCGCAGGTTCAGCGGCGCTTCCGACGGAGAATCGGACCGCGTATTATATCGGTTTTTTTTGCCCCGTTTTGTCGTTAGCAGGTTTACTTCCTCAGCGCCCGGAGCCGTTTCGCGGTGTACTCCTCCACCTGTTTCCAGAGGGACTGAAGCTGCTTTTTATGCCGGCACAGCTTTTCGGTGCAGTTCGCGCAGCGCAGGTAATCGTTGGTGTTTTCCGAAAAGCGCTCCGGATGGCGGTAAAAGGTGATTTCCCAGCGGACGAGAAGCAGTACGGAGAGCGCCAGCAGACTCCAGGCGTAAGCCCGGCGCACGAAGAACAGGGGCGTGAACATCATGGCGTAGTCCCAGTTGTAGATACGGCAGGTGCTGCAGCATTTGTTCTTCAGGAACCAGGTCTGGAACGGACAGAAAAAGAGGATGCAGATCATGTCGCACACGGAATAGGCGGCGCACAGCAGGATCATGATGCCGTCGTCAAAGATGTCCAGCATGCGCAGCGCCCCGAAAATACCGTTGAACACGATCCAGATCAGGGCCACCAGTACCGTGCTGTTGTTGTCGTGGATCACGATTTCCGTTTTGCCGGATTTGATGTAGTTGCGCCGGAACTGCTTCTGGCAGCCCGGGCTTTCCAGCCGGGAAGGAAAGAAGCGCAGCACCATTTCCACCGCGAAAATCACCCAGGCCAGCGTCAGCACGAGGGGCTGCTCTTCCATGCGCTTGGTGATTTCCTCACCGGAGCGGAAACGGTAGATGAGATACGCGGCCAGCAGGGCGAGAAAGAGCGCGCTGCGGTACACCAGGCGCACATAATGATAAACACTGACTGCCGTCAGTTTTCTTTTCACGGTTCGTCTTCTCCTTTCCGGAAAGCATCACAGGTGAAAAACAGTTTACTGCATCCGAAAATCCAGGTGTTTCGGCGGCCTGACATGCTCTTTCGCCCAGGCGATGCTCTCCGCGTCGGCTTTTCCGGCGCGGCGCAGGGCCGCCGCCTCAAACCAGAGATCGGTCAGCAGGGTATTTCCCTCCCGCACGTCCGTCAGCACGATCGGTCCGCGCAGCACCTTCTCCGCTTCGTCGGTATGTCCGCTGCGCAGCAGCGCCGCGGCGTACAGCGTCATCACGCGTCCGTCCGTCCGGAGCGCGTCGGGCAGCGAATCATGAAAGGACAGAAGCTCCGCGTACCGGGAAGCCTGAAGCAGTGCCTCGAAAGCCTCGATGACCAGCGGCCGGATGGGCTTCATCCGCGCGGCGCGCAGCAGCAGATCCGCCGCTTCCTTCCCGTGCAGCAGCGCGAGACAGCGCAGCGCCCATGGGTTTTCCGTTCTTTCGAGCGACAGGGCGTACTCCTTTTCCGCCGTTTCCGTATCCCCGCGGTGATGCGCCATCACACCGAGCTGATAGTGCGCGTACCAGTGATCGGACGCGGAGGAAGCCGCCCGGCGCAGCTTCGCTTCCCATTCCGGGGATATCTGGTAGCTTCGCGGTTCGTTAAGCGGATCGGGGCAGGGAAAAACCCCTTTTTCGGCCAGATCCAGCCAGTCCCGTTCCGCGTCTTCCGCCCGCAGCGCTTCCAGCGAAAGCCCGGCGGTGGAGAACGCGTCCCCGAGCAGCGCCTTTTCACAGCGCGCGAAGCCCGTCGAGCGGTGCAGCACCGTACCGGTTTTTCCGTCCAGCTCTTCCCGGATACGCGCGTGCAGGCGGCGGAGCGCGTCCGCGGGGCTCCGCTTCTCCAGCGCGTCGGCGACTGCCTCCACGGCGCGGTCCCAGCTCCTGCCCTGTACCGCCCCGGCGTCCGCCTGTACGGCTCCGTAGGCTTCAAGCCAGGATATGCTTCCGCCCGCCTTCATGGGCAGATGCTCCAGCTGGGTGTGCGCCAGACCGGACTGCAGCTCGATATACGCGCTTCCGGGCACGGAAAGGAAGGACTGCCAGTGCCGTCCGCCCTCGCCCATGCCCCAGGCGAAGAGTTTCCGGCCGCGCAGTTCGTCGGTGGAGGTCTGGCAGATCCCGTATCCCGTTTCGTCCACCGCCGCGATGAAGGGACGTGCTTCCTTCGGGAGATCAAAGAAAAAGTCCATGCTCTGCGGCAGGCAGGTGGAATGGCTCACGTCCCAGTGCAGCACGCCGCCCTGCTCACGCGCCAGTTTGGCGGCCGCGCCGCGCAGCTTGTCCGCTTCCGCGTCCATATACGGCACGGGAACCTTGCTGAGCTTCCCGCCGTAACCGTAACGGAACGCTTTGTGCGCCGGCACGATCACGCGGATGTTTTCCCCTTCGTTCACGGCCATATTGCTCCACCAGTACACGGCGGTGTCTTCCATGCGCGCGTTGTCGATGCGCACCCGCACATACAGTTCCTCCGACCCGTCCGGCAGCAGCGCTTCCACCCGGTAAAACAGATGGCGCACCCGTTCATAGGCGAACATGCGCAGCACGGGCGTGCCGTCGGAAAGCCGCAGTTCTTCCGCCGCCACATCGTCGCAGGTAAAGGGCGTATGACCGATGATGCCGCAGTTCCATTCCACCCCGCCGGAGAACCACGCGTTGCGCAGCGCCAGATTGGCCGGCTGGAATACCGGGTTCGCGTGCAGCAGCTCACGGTCCCTGTCCTTGTCGTACAGCGACCAGAGCCTGCCGCCGAGCCCGGGCATGAAAACCGCTTTCAGGTGCTCGTTTTCAAGCTCGACGGTTTTGAAGGCCCGCGGTTCTCTGTTCCGGTCATATCCGTCCTGGATCCGGTAGGGCAGGATGGAACGGATGCGTCCCCAGCCCATATAGCGCGCTTCTTCTTTGGTGACGGTTTCCCCGTCGATCACGATATCGGCGTGCGCGTCTCCCACGCTTTTCAGATCGGGCAGCGGGTTTTCGTTTCCCAGCGACGCGGCGGGCATCACCCGGGATGATACGCGGAGGGTACTCACAGCTCTGTCACTTCCTCTCCGTCCGGATAGCGGATCAAAAAACTGTGATCCGCAAAATCCACTGTCACCTGCGTGCCGTCGGAGAATTCCGTGCGCTGCCGCGTCCGGTCCGCGTTCAGGAATTGGTGATCCGTCATTTTTTCTTTCGCAACCCGCAGATGCAGGCGGGAGATCAGCTTCCACTGACGGATGTTCTTCTCCAGCTCCGCGCCTTCCGCGCACTCGCTCATATAGGGCATGCCGCCGTTGAGCAGGCAGTGCAGGAATCCGCTTGTCCCTTTCGGGATGCCCCAGATATCCGATTCCATTTTCCAGGGGATCATCACGCAGTCGTGATATACCAGGCTGAACAGCGGAACGGGGATCGCGGTCCCGCTCAGATACGGCGCCCAATGGCAGAATACGAGACTCGGAACCGCCCAGTCGTTCACTTCTTCCGAGGAGGGAACGATGCCGTGTGCCGTCAGGTAGTGGAAACACCGCGCCCGGTATTCCAGGCATTCCTTCCGCGTCATGCGGTGGCGGGGATGATCGCACTCGTCCGCCTCATTGCAGCTGAACACATCCAGATACGTCGCCTGCAGGCGGATGCCCCCCGCAAGCAGGCGCGTGAAATTGCGCTTCACATAATCGGGCGCAAGCGACGCGCACAGGTAATTCTGCCTGCCGCCCGCCCAGATCGCGTGCCCGTAGATGCTGCCGTCGGTGCCGCGGCAGGCCTGGTCCGCGCTGTAGGTGGCCGCGTCCAGATAATAATCACGGTATTGGTCGTGCACGCCGAACAGGAAGCCCAGCTCCTGCATGGTATCCGAGAGGGATTTCATGCCCTCCCAGCCGCCCAGCTCCCGGCAGGGCGGCAGGTAATCCGGGTGCTGGTTGTCGTATCCCGGCTGTCCCCAGCCGTCCTGGTGCAGGTACAGGCGGTCCACACCCATTTCCTTCAGGCGGCGTACCCGCTCCTCCCAGTGGGAGAACGGCGTCAGTCGGTCGTTTTTTTCCGGCTGTTCCCGGTTGTAGTAGCGGGACTCCGGCTTGACGTGGCTTTTGCCGGGCACATGCATGACACAGCAGCCGATCAGCCGGTCCACGTTTTCGTTTTTCGCCGCTTTTTGCCGCAGGGTGACCGCTTTCCCTTCTTCCTCCGCCAGTTCCCGGTACAGGCGGCACAGGTCGCGGTAATCGCTTCCCGCGGGAAGAAAATAAAAGGAAACCGTCCGCTGGCAGCGCAGCTTTCCCAGCGACGGCAGATGGCGGGCGAATATCCGGTTCGGTCCGCCGGCGGGATGGGAGACGGTGTATTTCGCGTCCCAGGGCGTGCGCACGAGCGCCAGGTAGCTGCCGTCCTTTGTGACCTCGCCCCACCACGGCATATACGCGGATTCGGAACACATCTGCCCGTCGAAGGGAAGTTTCATTCCCTCCTCCGGCCAGTCTGCGGGCAGCAGCTGTCCCTGCATGGTATTGAGCACGGCATACGCGCCTTCCCCTTCGGCGATCAGCGGCGCGGGGAAACGGATCTCCTTCCAGCGCGCGCTGCCTTCGTTCACCGCGGACAGCGTGAGATCCGCGTGCCCGTCCGTGCCGCTGATCAGGAGCTCCGTTTCCAGCTGCATGTCCCCGCAGCCCGGGATATCCGTGATCACGCGGCGGATCCCTTCTTCCAGGCCCGTTTCCACCCGCTGTTCACTGATTTCACGGCATTCGGAAAACGGCACAAAGGCACCGTCCGATAACACGATCCCGGCCTCCAGGACCCTGTCAAACCGCCATTCC
>CADBNX010000531.1 GCA_902796115.1 uncultured Eubacteriales bacterium | reverse complement strand
GGCCAATACCGGCAGTCAGCAGATGGCACTGAATTTCGGCTCTATCGGCATCATGTTCACCGCATTCCTGCCCATGTTCATCGGCGGCTGGATCGGCCGGTATATCAACAAGCGCATCGGCATCATGCTGGGGGCGGTCTCCATGGCGCTGATTTCCCTGGCCTACGCCCGTTTTGATACGGCGTCTTCCGTGCAGAGCATCGTATCGGCTCTGCTGCTGGTGCTGTTCCTGATCTATCTCAACAACGAATTTGCCATTCTTTCCAAATTCCGCGGGAAGCAGGGGAGGAAGGCATGAGCATCAACCTGAAAGCCAAGCCGTTTTGCCTGAATGATGAGCAGATCAGATGGGTTGATGATACGCTGGCTTCCATGTCCGAGGATGAGAAGACAGGTCAGCTCTTTTGTCCCATCAGCTTTTCGGCAGACGAAAACTATCTTCGCTGCGAATTGCTGCAATACCATGTGGGCGGACTGCTGTTCAAAACCAGTCCTTCAAAAGAAGTGCGCGGCGCGCTGAAATTCATGCAGGAGAACAGCCGTATTCCGCTGCTCTGTGCCGCCAACCTGGAATTCGGCTCCACGGGATACCTGGAGGACGGCACGTTTTTCGGTCAGCAGATGGGCATAGGAGCCACGGATGATCCGAAACACGCCGGCCGCATGGGGTATGTTTCCTGCAGGGAAGCGGCGGCTGTCGGCTGCAATTTCGCCTTTGCCCCGGTGAGCGATCTGGATCTCAACTGGCGCAACCCCATCATCAACGTGCGTTCCTACGGCAAAGACCCGGACAAGGTGCTCGCGTTCTGCAAAGCCTACAAGCACGCTGCGGATGAAAACCATGTGGCGGTGTCCGTTAAGCACTTTCCCGGCGACGGTGTGGATGAGGTGGATCAGCATTTGCTGGTGAGCGTCAATACAATGACCGTCGATGAATGGGAAGAAACCTACGGCAAGGTTTATCGCGGCCTGATCCAGGACGGGGTCATGAGCTTTATGATCGGGCATATCGACCATCCCGCCTGGCGGCATCAGATCAATCCCGATCTGCCTGAAGACACCGTGCCCGCCACTTTGTCCAAAGAACTGATGACAGGGCTGCTCAGGGAACGCCTGGGCTTCAACGGCCTGATCATCACCGACGCTACCCCCATGGTGGGCTTTACCTGCTCCATGAAGCGTGCGGACGCTGTTCCCACTGCCATCGCCTCGGGGGCGGATATGTTCCTCTTCAACAAGAGCCTGCCGGAAGATTTTGCATACATGAAGGAAGGCATCCGCCGGGGCCTCCTCACCTGGGAGAGAGTGGACGAGGCTGTGAAGCGCATCCTTGGGATGAAAGCGGCTTTGGCCCTGAATGAAAAACGTATGCCCGATGAAGCGGACATGGCTTGCATCGGCTGCAGACAGCATCATGCCTGGGCCCGGGAAATGGCGGACGAGGCCATTACGCTGGTAAAGGACACGGAAAGCAATCTGCCCCTGAACCCGCAGAAAACCAGGCGCCTGCTTTTGGAAGTGCTGGGCGGATGCCCCTCCGAGACACGGGTTTCCGCCTATATGAAAGAGAAGCTGACGGCGGAAGGATTTGAAGTGACCCTCTATCAGCCGGAGGACTTTGCTGCCTACCGTTTCGGCGTCAAACCGTTTACCGATCAGTTCGACGCTGTTTTGTATCTTGGCAACGCAGAAAACGCGAGCAATAAAACCACCAACCGTATCAACTGGAACACCTTCTGGGGGCACGGCAATAATGTGCCGTGGTTTGTGCGTGAGGTGCCCACGGTGTTCTGCTCCCTGGCCAATCCCTATCATCTGGTGGACGTGCCCATGATCAAAACCTACATCAATTGCTATTCCAACAACACGGAAACACTGGATGCCCTGGTGGAAAAGCTGATGGGCCGGGACACCTTCCGGGGCACATCGCCCACCGATCCCTTCTGCGGGAAGAAATATCTGCGATATTGAGGAACAACGATGTTTGAAGAAAAGAAAGCGGAATGGCTGCACATCGCCGAAAGCCTGAAGCCGACGCTGCATCGGGAAACCGTGCGGCCCATTTCCGGGATGCCCGATCATGCGCTCGCGGAAAACGATCAGATCGTGCTGGATTTCGGCAATCACTTTGTGGGCCGCCTGACGCTGAAACTGTCCTCTCAGGGCAGCCACCCGGACGCTCCCGTCTGGCTGGCGGTCAAATTCTGCGAAAACGCCCGGGAACTGAATGAAACCCTGGACGGCTATACCGGCTGGATCAGCAAAGGCTGGGTGCAGCAGGAACAGGCGCACATCGACGTGCTGCCCGCCGTTTTTCATTTTTCCAGACGTTATGCTTTCCGTTTTGTGAAGATCGACGTGCTGGCGCTGTCCTTACGATACCGGCTGGTCATAGAGGATGTTTTTGCCGAGGTTACCACCGCTGCGGACGACAGTGTCCTTTGTCCGCTGAAGGGCGATGCCAGGGATATCATCATTGATCGGATCGCGCTGCGAACACTGCGGAATTGTATGCAGGACTTTTTTGAGGACGGCCCCAAGCGGGACCGCCGCCTGTGGATGGGCGATTTGCGCCTGCAGGCGCTGACCAACAGCGTTACTTATCGAAATGATGCTTTGGTCAGACGCTGCCTGTATCTGTTTGCCGCAACCGCCGACAGGGAAGGCCGGATCGCCGCATGTCTGTTCACCGAGCCCAGGGTGGAGGCGGACGACACCTATATGTTCGATTATTCGCTGTTTTTTATCCCCACCCTGCTGCAGTATGCGCAGGCGACGGGAGATCGGACGACGATGGATGATCTGCTGCCCTTGGCGCTGCATCAATTGGCATTGGCGGAAGCGCAGTTTGATCCCGAAACACAATTGATCCGGGACAGTGACAGGCTGGGCTGGTGTTTTGTGGATTGGGCGCTGCCGCTGAACAAGCAATTCTGCGCCCAGGCAATCTGGATATACTGTGCCCGGGCCGCATTGCAGATGAAAACCGATCCCTTGCTGGAAGAAAAGGTCCTTCTCCGCAGGGAAGCCGCGAGGAAGCATTGGTACGATCGGGAACGCCGTCTGTTTGTCAGCGGAGCGGAGCGGCAGATCTCATGGGCCTCTCAGGTATGGGCTGTACTGGCGGGTATCGCGGAAGGCGCGGACGCCGCCGCCTGTCTGGACGCTGCAGCAGCCTGTCCCGACGCTTTGCCCATGGTGACTCCCTACATGATGCACCACTATGCGGAGGCCCTGTGCTGCGTGAACCGCAAAACGCAAGCCCGGCAGGTGATCCGGGATTACTGGGGAGCCATGGCGGATCAGGGCACGGACACCTATTGGGAACTCTTCAACCCCGCCGATCCCGATGAATCCCCCTATGGCTCTCCCGTGGTCAACAGCTTTTGCCATGCCTGGAGCTGCACGCCCGCCTGGTTTTTGAGAAGCGGTATTCTGGAGGAAAACGCGCAGAATACAAGGGCGTGATTCCGGACCGGGACGGTGTGATCTGCTCCGCTTGGGAATATCATCGGGGTCCTTTTGCCCTGTCAGCTTCCGTCATTTTTCGGAAGGGTGCTCATGGTTTCGGAAATCATTCCCATGCGCTGCTGATCATCCTGACGCTCTCTGTTCTGTCTTTGAAGCGGATACACGGAGAAGGATCTGTCAGGATCTTATCCGCTTATTCTGTCCGTCCTGCGGAAGACAGGATCCGACCGCCATCCATCCTGTATACCGTGTCGGCGTACAGCAAAGCGTCGTTTTCATGGGTGACCATGAAAACGGCCTTTTTCTTGTTATGAGCATAATCCCGGAACGCCGACAGCACCAGACGGGTGTTCTCATCATCCAGGTCCCCGGTAGGCTCATCGGCAAACAGGATTTCCGGGTCCTGCGCGAGCGCCCGGACAATCGCCATCCGGCGAAGCTCGCCGCCGGACAGCTCCGCAGGACGGGCATCCTGCAAATGCGCGATGCCGAGTCTTTCCATCCACCGCGCGGCTTCTTCCCGCGGGAGTGCCCTGCCGTACAGCACTGCCGGAAGCAGGATGTTTTCCAGCACGGTCAGCGTATCAACGGCACTGCGGCCCTGGGGAACGATGCCGATCCGCTCGCTGCGAAGGCGGGAGAGGGCTTTGTCGTCCAGCGCATAGAGATCCGTTTCGTCAACCCATACCTTGCCTCCGGCAGGCATCAGCAGTCCGGAAAGCATATTCAGCAGCGTGGTTTTGCCGCTGCCGCTGCGCCCGGTCAGGACGGTCATCTCTCCGGGCACGATCTGCAGGCTCACCGGCAGCACCGCGTCAAAATAATTGGCGCAGCCCGTCCTGCGGAAATACCGTCTGGATACGCCTTCGGCCTTCAAGATCATATCAGTTCCCCTCCCGCAGTGCCGTGCCCGGATCGACACGGCTTAAGCGATGCGCCGCCGCGACGCTGGACAGCGCCGCGGCCGCCGCGGACAGCAGTACGGTGCCCGCGGCCAGCAGCAGTACCATTCCGGGAGACGGCATCAGATAGGGCATCTTCAGGGCGCTCTCAATGAACTGAGCGAAGGGGAAAAGCCAAAGCGCAGCCAGCCCCGTGCCCGCCAGGCCGCCGAGCAGCCCGCACAGAAATGATTCCAGCAGCACGATTCGTGAAAGCATTCCCCTGGAAGCGCCCACGAGCCGCAGCACGGCAAACTCCCTTGTCCGTTCCCGGACGATCAGCACAAAGGTCAGCAGCAGGATCACGAAGGCCAACACCCATACCGCCGCGATCAGAAATGTCACCGTACGGCCGATGCCCGCCAGGCTGTCGGAAACGCCGGTGATCATGCTGCGGGTGCGCACCGCGGTGACTTTCCGGAGGTGCCCGTTCAAACGGCTGTTTACGGCGTCGATGTCAGTTCCGTCCTTCACCTTGACATACACGGCGGAAATCACGCTGTCACCGCTTCCGATCTTATGGCTGACGCCTTTTTCCTCCGCTGCCCTGAGCAGCGTGTTCATCGTGTTCATATTGCAGTACACCGCCGTATCCAGGCCGGTGCCGGTGGGCTCCAGCCGGGCTGCCACCTTGCAGCGCAGCTCATAGATCCGGATGATTTCCCCCATGCCCGCTTCCACCTTGCAGCCCACAGCCACATCCATGTCACCCAGCTCCCGTGTCAGACTCCGGGAGATCCAGGGCTGAACGGTGAAATCAAGCGCAGGGTCAATGCCGATCACCTGGATTCTGATGGAGCAGCAGTCGGCCTTCAGGGAAGCGAGAAACGTCTGCGGCGCGGCCTTTTCCACCCCCTCAACCTCTGAAACTTTGTCCAGTACGGAAGCGTCCATGTAGAAGGCGCCGGTCGTTCCCTGCAGAAACATGTTCTGAAAGCTTACCTTGCTCTGCGCCTCGGAGGGCACCAGAATGATATCCGCGCCGAGGCGCGCCTCCAGGCTCCGCAGACCGCCGCGCAGGGACAGCACGACCACCGAGCCGCCGAAGACCGCCAGGGCCAGAAATGCCGTGAGCAGCGCCAGAACAAGGGTGCGCCCTGGCTTGCGTATGAGATTCATGAGCGGCAAAGAACAGCTTTTCATGATCTCTTTACTCTCCTGCGCTGAGAATCGCGCCGATCAGGGCGCACAGCATGGCTGCTGAGAAAAGGATGATCATGGCGGGCTGCATCACCATCCGGCAGCGCATGGTGCTCATATGACACAGGTCAACGAGCGTGCCCGGCGTCAGAATACCCAAAACGCAGACAGGCAAAGCACTGAGATAAACGCCGAAACGGGCGCGCCGCACGCACAGGGCAAGCAGTGCCAGGATGTCCGCCGCAAGCCCGATCCCAAGCAGCGTCCGGCCCGCCCAGTGACAGGTGCCGAACGTGCCGTCCCCGTGGACGCAGGGGGCAAGAAATGTCTGACTGCCGATGACGATGATGAATGACACGAGCAGCATGATGATCGCCGGAACGCCTGTTTTCCTCATGGTTCTTCCTTTCGATGCGTCTTTCCCTCAGAACAGCCTTACTTCCCGAAATTTTCGTTGATCACTTCCCGGGCTACCCTGCCGTGTTCGAGCACGATGGTCCGCTGGGCGGCCTCGGCCACCTCGGGGTCGTGGGTCACGACGATCAGGGTAGTGCCCTCTTTATGGAGCTGCGCGAACAAATCCAGGACGATGTTTTCATTGGCCTCGTCCAGATTCCCGGTCGGCTCATCGGCCAGGATCAGTTCCGGGTGATTGATCAGCGCCCGGGCTACGCACACGCGCTGCTGTTCGCCGCCGGAGAGCTGACTGGGCAGATGGTGCGCCCGTTCCCGGAGACCGACGCGGCTCAAAGCCTCCAGCGCTTCCTTTTCGTCCGGAAGGGAGTGATAATACTGGCTGACCATCACG
>CADBNX010000530.1 GCA_902796115.1 uncultured Eubacteriales bacterium | reverse complement strand
GGCGGAGTGCCTTCCGCGCGGATCTCATCCAGCGTTTTCAGATGATCCTTCGTATACCATTGTGTTCTTCCGGTGCCGGAGGCCAGCGCCACTGCGTGTCCGCTTCCCATTCCGCCGCATCCGATCAATCCCACGTTCAGTCTGTCAGCCATTTTTTACCTCCCGGCGCGCCGTTTCTGCTGCGCCCCGAAGATTGTAGCACAGGGCAATCCGGCATGCAATGCCAAAATTGCTTTTTTCAAAGAAGGATTACGATTACCTTGCCGCGGTCAGCGCCCGCATCCTGCCCTGCAGCCTCTCCCAGCCAAGATCGCGGTGCTCGATCACCTCGATCCCCAGTTCGCTGGCTCTCCTGCGCATCGCGCTGCCGTTCCTTCCCGGCGTGCTGCTTGTGATGACCGCCGCCCGGGAGCCGTATCCCCCAAACCGGTCCTTCAGGATCTTCAGCTCATTCAGCGCTTCCGTCTTCACGTCGCATGCCTTGCAGGAGATCAGAAACGGCACGGTACCGCGCACGCATACCACGTCGATTTCGTTGGTCACGCTATCGCCCGCGCCGGATCCGCTCCAGCTGACCACCTCACTCAGGCGCACATCGTCAAACAGACCGGAATCCAGGCAGTTTTTGTATACCCAGCATTCGAGCGCGGATCCCACGTCACGCAGCCAGAAACGAACCATTTCGGAGGCAAACCGGAAGGTGATTTCCTCCCCCCTCGACAGCTGTTCAATCAGTCCCGCGTCCGCAAGATCAGTCAGCAGAGAGGTGTTTACCGTCACCGTGTGATTCGGAGCGTGCACAGTTTCCGGTGCCCGCGCTTCCAGTCCTTCTTCTTTCCGGGAGGCCTGCTGAAACCAGAGGATCTGGCGCTGCCAGATCCTGCGATAGCGGTCAAACAGGATAAACAGCGGCTCGATCAGGTCAAGATGCCGTTTCAGACTCCCTTCCTCCGCTCTGCCCTCTCTCACCGCGCCGCCCGCCATCAGAAAGCAGTCCTCTGCAGAAAGACGGATATCGCACGGAAGAGAGCGGGCGAACGGAGCGTTTGAAATCTCGTAAAACGTGTTGCTTTTCCGGCTGTAGGTAAACACCGGGATCTGTTTTCCGGCGCTGAACCTGCCCGCCGCGAAAAGCGCCGCGTCCGTTCCGCCGGAAATATCCACCGCGCAGTCCTCGTAGTTTTCCGCGCAGGTGAGCAGGCTTTTTTCCACGCTTTCCGCCGATACCGTACTGACCGGCAGAAACACCAGCTGCACGTTTCCGCACCCGCGCCGCTTAAAATAAGCCTTCAAAGCTTTCTTCAATTCCCGGTTCTGCGCCGTTTCTCCCGGGCAAAGGAACACCGTGGTTTCCGGACGGAACATTTCCGTCGAAAGCACATTTTCGATCGGCCGCTCGTCATACAGTTCAATCAGGGTTTTCATTCCTTTTATCTCCACTCCGCGATCATGTCCGGCGCCGCAAAGCGCACAGATACATCATAGCGCAGATTTGCCGGTTTGTAAAAGGATTTTCATTTCCGCCGAAACTTGCCTTCAGTAAGACTCTTGAATATATTCCCGGAAAACAGTATAATGATTCCCGTTCGGGAGAGGTGTTTTTTGATGTTTGAAGGCTTTGACAGCGAGATGATCCCGTTTTTTCTGGATCTGCGCTATCACAACAACAAAGCGTTTATGGACGAAAACCGGGATCGCTACCTGACGCACGTGCGCGGCCCTTTCTGCGATTTTATCGACGCGCTCGGTCCGAAGCTGCAGAAAGAGATCCCGGACCTGGAGATCCGCCCTGCGAAATGCCTTTCGCGGATCAACCGGGACATCCGTTTCAGCAGGGATAAATCGCCCTACCGCGATCACCTGTGGATTTCTTTCCGCCGGTCCGCCGCAGAAAAGGACGGTCTCCCCTTTTTCTGGTTCGAAATCAGTCCGGAGGACGTTTCCTGGGGCATGGGCGTCTGGGGGGAAAACCCCGCCATCATGGACGCGCTCCGCAGGAAAATCATCGCGTTTCCCGCCCGGGTGGAGGCACTGCTCCCAACCAGGGACAACACGGATCTGCGCCTGAGCGGCAGGGACTGGATGCGCATCACGGTGCCGGACGGCGTTCCGGACTCCCTGCGTCCTGTCTATGTCAAACGCTCGCTCTATTTTGAGAGAGTGAACACCCGTCTGGACTGGATCTACTCCCGGCGCATCCTCAGCCGTGTATATCGGGATTACATGGTCCTGCTTCCGTTTTACCGGCTTCTGACGGGACTGCTCCCCGACGGCGCGTCCGCATGACAGAAATCAATCAGAATCATCTATCAAGAGGAAAGGAAATGACAGCCATGGATATTCAGACCAAAGTCATCAATACGCTCCGCGTTCTCTCCGCGGATCAGGTCCAGAAAGCCAAATCGGGGCATCCCGGCGCGCCGATGGGCATGAGCCCGATGGCCTACGCGCTGTGGATCGAAACCATGAAGCACGCTCCTTCCGACCCTGCCTGGGCGGACCGCGACCGGTTCGTGCTTTCCTCCGGACACGCGAGCGCGCTGCTGTATTCCCTGCTCACGCTCACCGGCTACGGCCTCACCATGGATGACCTCAGGCAGTTCCGTCAGTGGGGCTCCCGCACGCCCGGCCATCCGGAATACGGAAGAACGCCCGGCGTGGAAACCACCACAGGTCCGCTCGGCCAGGGCATTGCCAACGCGGTCGGCATGGCCATCGCGGAAACCGTGCTCGCCGCACATTTCAACCGTCCATCCTTCCCCATAGTCGATCATCGCACGTACGCGTTCTGCGGGGACGGGTGCATGCAGGAGGGCATCGCCTCCGAAGCGGCGTCCCTGGCCGGAACGCTGCAGCTGAACAAGCTGACCCTGCTCTACGACGACAACGAAATTTCCATTGAGGGAGACACCGATATCGCCTTCAGGGAAGACGTCGGCAAACGCTTCGAAGCATACGGCTGGCATGTGATCCGCCTCGGCGACGGCAACGACTGGCGTCAGGTGAAGGACGCCCTGGATCAGGCGGAAAAGTCTTCCGCCCCCACGCTGATCATCTGCCCCACGAAAATCGGCTTCGGATGCCCGGCCAAGGAAGGCACTGCCTCCGCGCACGGAGAACCGCTCGGGGATGACAACCTGGCCGCCGCGAAAAAGAACCTCGGCATGCCGGAGGACTGCTTCCGCGCGGATGAAGACGTGCTTGATTTCATCCGCGGCAAAATGGCCCGCGGCGAGCAGCAGCGCCTTGCCTGGCAGAAGCTGTTCGAAGCCTACCGCGGCGCCTATCCGGAGCTTGCGGCCGAGTGGGACGAATGGCACAGCGCCGTTCCGAAGAACCTGCCCGCGCTGTCCGAGCTTTCGCATTTTGAGGGGAAAGCGGCGACGCGCAATACTTCCGGCGAGATCATCCAGCAGCTCTGCGCCAGGATCCCGAATCTGCTCGGCGGCAGCGCCGATCTGGCCCCCTCCAACAAGACCAACATCAAAGGCGGCGGTGATTACAGCGCCGAAAACCGCTGCGGAAGGAACTTCCATTTCGGCATCCGTGAGCACGCGATGGCAGCCATCTGCAACGGAATCGTCCTGCACGGTGGTCTGCGCATTTTCTGCGGCACCTTCTTTGTGTTCAGCGATTATATGAAGCACGCGATGCGCCTGTCCGCGCTGATGAAGCTGCCCGTCGTCTATGTGCTCACGCACGATTCCATCGGCGTCGGGGAAGACGGCGCCACCCATGAGCCCATCGAGCAGCTCGCCGCGCTGCGTTCCGTGCCCGGCTTCCGTGTATTCCGTCCCGCGGACGGCAAGGAAACCGCGGCAGCCTGGCTTTTCGCCCTGAAAAACGAGGGCCCGACGGCGCTGGTGCTTTCCCGCCAGAATCTGCCCACCTATCAGGACAGCGGCGAAGGCGCTTTCCGGGGCGGCTATATTCTCAGGGATTCCGATAAGGAAACCCCCGATGTCATCCTGATGGCTTCCGGCAGCGAGGTGGAGCAGGCCATGGAAGCGCGGGAAACGCTGAAAGCCGAAGGGATCGACGCGCGTGTCGTATCGATGCCCTGCATGGAGATGTTTGACGCGCAGGATCAGGCCTGGCGGGAGAAGGTGCTCCCCTCCGCGGTCCGCGCGCGCGTAAGCATGGAAGCGGCTTCCACCATGCCCTGGTACCGCTATGTGGGGCTGGACGGCATCGCGATCGGCCTGGACCGCTACGGCGATTCCGCGCCGGCAAACGTGCTTTTCCGTGAGCTTGGCATCACATCTGACCGCATGGCGCTTGCCGCAAAGCAGCTGCTCAAAAAATGAACCGCGCGACGGATTATACGGAAGAAGCCCTCTGCCGCGTCTGGCTGCAGTGTTCCCCCGCCGTTTCCTGGAACATGACGGAAAAACTGCTCAGCCGTTTTGGCAGCGCCGCGGAAATCTGGCGGCATTTTGACACATCCCTGCTCCCCGTACTCGGAGAGCAGGGATACCATCAATTGGAAGGCATCCGGCTCAAAGGCCTGGACGCGATCGCGCTTGCGCTCGGGCACATTCATACGCAGGCCGTGACGGAGGATATGGAAGGCTATCCCGCCCGCCTCCGCACGATTCCCGATCCGCCGCACGCGCTTTTCGTGCGCGGGGAGCTTCCGGCAGAGGATCTGCACGCGGTCGCCATCGTCGGCTCCCGGCGTGACACACGCTACGGCCGCACGCAGGCACGCAGGATCGCGCGTCAGCTCGCGGAAGCCGGGGTCGTGATCGTTTCCGGTCTGGCCCGGGGCATCGATACGGCCGCCCACGAAGGCGCGCTTGACGCGCACGGCAAAACCGTCGCTGTACTCGGCAACGGCATCAAAAGCGTTTATCCCCCGGAAAACGCGGATCTCGCGGAGCGGATATTGCAGAACGGCGGTGCCGTTCTGAGCGAATTTGCCCCGGACGCGGAGCCGCTTGCCTATCACTTTCCCATCCGGAACCGCATCATCAGCGGTCTGGCAGACGCGCTGCTGCTGATCGAGGCGCAGAAGAAAAGCGGCACCGCGAGCACGGTCAATCACGCGCTCAACCAGGGAAAGGAAGTTTTCGCCCTGCCCGGCAACGTGGACGCGCCCGGCAGTGAGCTGCCCCTGCAGCTGCTGCGGGAAGGCGCGCAGCTGTGCGTCGACGCCGACGACATCCTCTCCTTCATGCGCTGGCAGGGCACGCAGCAGACTTCCATCGGTGAGCTCCTCTCCCCGCCCGAAGGTCAGCAGAGCGACCCCATCCTTGCCGCGCTTGCGCTGGAGGAGAAAACCTTTGAGGAACTGGCCGATGAAACCGGTCTCCCCCTCCCCGAGCTCAATGCCCGGCTTACCATGCTCGAAATCGAGGGCAGCATCGAAAAGCGCGGAGGACGGGCGTACTGCCTGGTACGGGAAAGGTAACGCGGCCACCCTGTCCTGTGAGCTGATACTGTTTCTGGTTTTTCGATTATGTCAATCGCTTGGGAGAGCCATTTCTTTTGCCTCATCCCGCTCCAGCACCCATTCTACCGGGCCGTACAGGCCGCCATCCAGAGACTCCCGCTCGAAGGCTAAAGCATATTCATGATAATTTTCCTGCAGGTACCCTTTCGGCCACTCCTGCAGCACCTTGCTGTGAACAATCTCATTAGCCGGTGTGTTCGCCACCTCGATCTCTACGGTCATGACTCCGGAAACGGCAGGAAAACGCAATGTATAAGGCGGTACGGCGGCCACGCCCACTTCCTGCCCGTTCACCGATACCCGGGCAGAATAGCACACCTTTCCCAGCTTCAGGCAGAACCAGTCTCCCGGACGGACTTCCACCCCCAGTTCCTTAGCGTCCCAGCGGAAACGGTACACCCATTCCCCGGAAAATTCCTTCTCCCATCCGCCCAATTCCGCCGGGTGGAAGCTTTCCGCAAAAATATCCTTGCGGATCCCCATAGCGTCAATACGGTAGGCATTGAGCCTGACAGCTTCAAAGCCGGTGATTTTCCCCTGCGCAACAGTGCGGCAGTTCGGTTCCTCCGCTGTGACGGGTTCATTTGTAAACAGGAAAGCGCAGGACTGTCCGCCGGTGAGCCATACGCTAACCGCAGAACCTTCTATGGCAGCCGCCGTCCCATTCTCCGGGATAAGGCGGTAGCCCGGCATGTTTTCGTCAAAACAGAAGGTTACTTCCGTCGGCTTTTCTCCTTCCAGAAAGGCAAAATACACAGTGCTGCCGTCGGGCAAAACACGCTTCCGGATACGCACCTCCGGGCAATCGCATTCCGCTGCGGGCTTTGGCGCATACTCGGGCAATAAAGCCAGCTTTTCCCGCACATCTTTCGGCATGAAGCAGCATTCCGGCACGAACACTTTTCGATAGGCAGCTTTGCCGATGCATAAAGCTCCGCTGCGGAGCTCGCCGTTTCTGATGGCTTCGTCATCCAGATAATCAAAATCGATCCCCTGTTTTTCCAGAGAAATACCCAGCTCACGGAAGGATCCCGCCGCTTTTTCCCCGACTTCCCCGTCCGCCAGAAGATCCTCATCAGGAATATACAGAGCTGTCTCTCCCGCCGGGTCGCCCAGCCGCATCAGATATTGGGTGCGGGCAAAAGCCTCATTCAATACGCGCATATGGCTCATGCCCGGGGCTTCCGGGGTATAGCAAGGGCGCATGGTCAGAGCCAACCCCTTTTCACGCCCTGCCGGGACGCTCATACCGTTGAGGACATTGATGCCCCGCACATATTGATAATTGGCAAGATACCGGATCTGCTCCCAGGTCAGCCCCGCACCGAAAATATTGAAGGATTCGCTCACAGACAGGTTACCGCCGCTCTGCCGTGCCGCAGAAGGAGCGATCCGCGGAAAGAAAGGAATTTCCGCATTTTTGTTTTCCGCTTTCATATCCGGGGACTTCAATTGCCGCCAGATCAGATCGATCCCCGGCATATCCAGATGCCGCAGCGTGGCCAATTGGCTGCCGTAGCCGTGGTTTCTTCCCGCTCCAGCAGTATCCTCCGCGTTTAGGTGTCCGGCAGAGAACATTCCGTGTTCCGCGCACCACACCCGTATGGGATCAAGATAATTTTTTCGGAACAGTTCCCCGCAGAGTTTGCGGTAGTCTATCCGTGCCCGAATGCCTGCGTCATCCCGGTACCGTTCTGAATGCACGATCGCATCGATATAGGGCAGAACAGAATAATGGTATTTTTCTTCAAACCGCCGGTCAAACCCTTCGCACCACGGAAAATTGCCTGAATTTGGTTCATCGGTAAACATAAAACGTACAAACCTGCCAACCATCCCGTCCAGCGCTTTCGCGTATTTTTCGTGGGTCTGGCTGATAAACAGTTCTGTCGCCCGCCGGTCCATCCCTTCCGACAGGCCGCCACCCAACCGGTATCGGGCCGAATATTCCGTCACAACGCAGTCCTTTTCCCGTTTTTCCCCGGGCAGGAGACGCTTTTGCTCCGAAAACGCCGCCAAGACCCGTTCACCCTGACGATAGGATACGCCAGCGGGCAGGGTGAAGGTCTCTTCTTCAATTTCGAGACGGGCTAATTGAGGCTCCAGCGAAGTCACACGATGCCCGGCACTGCCCGAAGGCCAGCCGCCCTCATCATAGAGCCAGAAGGCCATATCCCGCTTCTCAGCGCCCTCCGCCGCATAACGAATCAGACGGAAATACGCTTCGGTCAGATAACCCGGCTGCAGCGAATTATCCATTTTGCCCGGACGGAAATCAGCAGGGAGCGGAATGACATAAACCCCGCGAATGCCCATGGTCAGCATTTCGTCCAGCTCCCGGTCTATGAGTGCTTCCGTGATCGGGCAGTTCCAGATCCAGGCAAACACCGGATAGTCTTCTGTTGGCGGGTATCGAAAGCTCGCCATTTGAAATCGTTTCAAGCGTTTTCTCCCCCTTGTTCAACAAATCAGGGAATGCCCGGCGGTTTCCCAGAGCGTTTATTCATTTGTTTTTCTCCGGCTCGGATAAAATTCCTGCCGATCCCCGGTCGTTCTCCTGCTGTTTTTTGGACTTATCAGGCTGAAAACTGCAGCCTCAATTATCCCGATTATTGCAGGTATCGGCAAAACCGGGTCGAACCCGATGAGCGATATTCCTTTACCAAAGGAACCCAACCGTCAGAGAGAGGGACAGGGTCCTGCTTTCGTTTTCGCGGGTAACAGTAATCTTTTCGTCCTTCCGTTCGACCCGGAGAATTGGGTTCTCATCCGACTCAAAACCAAAGATTTCCCGGAAAGATACCCGGTTGTGGTGTTCATTCTTTTCCAGCATACAACATTCGCTGATTTTCGCTCCCAAGATCCTGTTTTGGTTGCTGGCGTCCTGCGCCGTAGCCAGTGCGATCCCGTGAGAACAGCCGGAGATATAGTTGCCGATGGCTCGGTTTTCCCGGCAGAGCGCCACCCGACGGTTTTCTCCTAAAAAGCGCCTGTTCTGCGGCTGCGTGTACTGAAATCTGATTGCTTCCCCGTCACAATCCAGCAGAATATTGCTCAGGACCGTCATTTTTTCACACTCATGCTCGTAAATCGCATTGCCGCCGCTTCGCACTCCCTTTGCATCAATATGAAGTCCGATCCCCGCTACCAGATTGTGATCTACCAGAACAGGCTCCAGCGTGGCTTCATTGAAGATGCCTCCGTGATCCACATGACGCAGGTTCAGCACGATGTTCCCGCAGATCCGGGTGTTCGCATTGCATTTGTCCAGCCAGATGCCCTCGCCCCATTCCATGCCATCAATATAATTGAACCGATACAGGGAATCACGGGTGTAATGGCTCTTGATGGCCGCAGACTCAAAAAGCAGGGCCAAATTATGGAAGCCATTGTCTCGAAGCACATTGTATTCCACCAGCATGTGCTCCAAATAGGCTCCCCGGGTGGGAACTGCCGACATGCCACCGATCCCGCAGCGTTCAAACCGATTGCGCCGCACAATGTGATACCCGCGAATACCATCATGAAAATGACAGTGACTGATGAACCCCAGGTCCACACCCACGGAGTTAATATCCGCAAAGCAGCAGTTTTCGATGATAAAGTGATGACCGCAGTTAGAGCAAAGGGCTCCGTACTGGGGACACTTTACGGGAGTAGCGAATTTCTCAAAGGTAAGATTCTTGAAATACAAGAATCCAAGCCCTGCCTGCCGGGGCATGAACCCCTGTTCGTGAACAGCAATTTCAAAAGAATGGTTTCGAGGATCATCATTGTTCTTCAGATGGAGATGCAGACGCTTGTAGGTATCGTCCACCCAAAAAACGTTCTCCTGTTCCCACAGTTCAAAGGGCCGTACCACCTGCTTCATCCGTTTTCCGTCCATGAAAAGCATGCCCCGACGGGTCAGATGGGCGTCCAGGTCCAGAGCGCCAGCGTCCCGATGAGCGTCCATGATTCTGGCGCAGGAACCGCGCCTGGGAATCCAGGCCATTGACTGGAGATTCATCTGGAAAAATGGGTTCACGCCGTACTCATACAGGCTGCCGTCCATAGGCAGATCGCCCATCCAGACCTGAGCGCCGGAACGTGAAAAATAGTCAGCCCGGTTGAGGGAAAACAGCTCCGATTCATCCGTCACGGGGGTCTGACGGTAGCCCTCAGAGGAAACAAAGCAGGGTGTCCAGGGGATCGCTCCCGTAATGACCGCGCCGTCTTCCCCCTCAAAGAGCACCATATGCGCAGCGTCCGTTCCGCCGTTCACATCCCGAACAGTCTCGAAATACCGGCCTTTTTTGATCAGCACCCTTTCTCCCGGCTGCACCAGTGCCGCCGCCCGTCGGATGGTCCTGAGGGGACGTGTCTCCGTCCCTTCGTTGCCGTCATCCGCATCGGGATGATTTCCATCCACATAGATCGTCCTGGTAAAGTCGGTCTTACATTCCCAGAATTCAAAAGACGAACCGTCCGGCAGAAGATCAGGATCGGAAAATTTTTCAAAGTCATCCAGTTTTATCGACACCTTCATGGCTTTACTCCTAGCCGTTTTACTCCGGCAGTTCAAATCCCGTCTGCTTAAAAATGTATTCGTCATCAAAGATCCCGTCCCGATAGATGACGTGACCATCCAGCTCCATGACGGGATCCCAGATGTCAAAATCACAATGTGCTTTGGCGTGAACGATTTCGCCGCGCTCGCTGACATTGTTGCCCAGCGCGATATGGAAACTGTTGGAATGATGCGAACCGTCATTGAAGACTCGCCACTGATAATCATCATTGATGCGATCCGTACAGGTGACCAATCCGATTTCATCAATATGATCGGCAATGGGATCAAAGGAATTCATCCACTTCGTTATACGGTTCACGTGCAGAGGGTCTCCGTCCAGATGCGTCAGAATACCGTTCCTGAATTCCATCACCGTGGGGGCAAGGTTCAGTTCGCGGATACCGAATTCATTGATGCGCAGCCCGACGGATTCTTCGCCCTTGACACGGGAAGAAGCGCCGTCAATGACGACCACGCCGTTCACATTTTCATATTTGGGAATAATGGCAACCTCGGAGAAGAAAGGAACGATGGCACAGACTTCATAGATGGAGTTCATGTTGCCGCTGCCCACGTAAGCGGTCAGATCGGTTCCTTTTTTTGTAGTCAGATGTAGCACCCTGGATTTTTCAACCAGCTTGCGCAGCGGCAGCGGACGCTTGCGTGCCATAAGCACCTGATGTTCGTCGAACTCCCACTCCTGCATAAAATGCGACCAGTAGGCAAAACAGCGCTGCTTGCCGGTCAGAATGCCGTCCATCGCCTTGCTGCTGCCCAGCAGCTTGGCAAACGTCATACAGGTCGTGACGCAGATATCGGACGCTTCGATGCACGCACGAATCGCGGGAATGTGTTCAAAGTCCTCTTTCTGGAACCAGTTGATCCCGTAGACGCTCAAGTCGATAATGAACGGCTTCATACCGAGCTTTTTTGCGCAGATGGCCATCAGCTCGGTTTCGGGATAAGTGAATTCATTAGCGACAAACGCGATACTTTCGCCGGGTTTTCCCTCGACGATTTTCGTCAGAAAAAACTCTGCGTTGCGCAGTCCGTTCTTCGTAAATCCAGAATAATTCATAACATCATCCATCCTGTTATTTATTTGCCCCATATTCGTGGCTGCCGGCCACAGGCGAGGGACATCTCATTGCCTGTATGGTTCACGGGATATCTTTCCGCGTTTATCCCTTCACCGCGCCAATCATGACACCCTTGATGAAAAAGCGCTGGATGAACGGATACAGTGCCAGAACTGGCACCGTAGCCACAATGATCGTGCAGTATTTAACAATGGAATAGGATTCGTAAATCAGTGAAACTTCCCCGTCCCCCATGGAAGATGTATTCGCCATGGTCTGCATGTCCCCCGTCACCAGGATTTCCCGCAGGAAGGTCTGCAGAGGAAGCAGTTCCGTATGACGCAAATACACCATTGCCGAAAACCAATTGTTCCATTCAGCCACTGCATAGTACATCATGACCACCATGAAGGAAGGCATGGCAAGAGGCAGGATAATCCGGATCAAGGTGACAAAATCGTTGGCTCCGTCGATTTTCGCACTTTCCTCCAGGCTATCCGGTATGGAGGTAAACCCGGTACGAAGTACAATCATGTTGTAAACCGAAATGGCATTGGGCAGAATAATCGCCCAGCGTGTATCCAGCATACCAAGATTCTTGATGTTAAGGTACGTCGGAATCAGACCACCTGAAAAATACATGGTGAATATGACGATGAGAAACAGCGGACGCTGCAGCATCATGCCCTTTCTTGAAAAAGCGTATGCCCCCAGTGTGGAAAGCAGCATGGCGACCGCCGTTTGGCAAACCACATAGATCACCGTGTTTTTGTATCCGATGCCAATATTAGGGTTCTGGAAAACCAGGAGATAGCCGTTCACACTGAAACCCTGAGACCACCAGATCGCCCCGGTGGCTTTGGCAAATTTTCTTGGATCGCTGAGGGACGCAAACAGCGAATACAGCATGGGATAAAGGCAGATAAAGGAGAGCAGGACCAGGAAAAGACAGTTGAACACGTTAAATGCCCGCTGGGCCTTTGTTCTTGCAATTGCCATGTTCATCCCTCCCTTACCATAAGCTGGTCTCGGTCACTTTGCGGGAAATAGCGTTGGCGCTAAGCACCAGCACAAAATTGATGACCGAGTTGAACAGGCCGACCGCAGCGGAAAAACTGTAATTCGCCTCCAGAAGACCCCGCCGATAGACGTATGTAGAAATGACGTCCGCCTTCTCCATGACCAGATCGTTGTATAACAGCAGGATCTTTTCATAGCCTACGCTCATCAGCTTCCCGACCTGCAGGATAAACAAAGTAATAATAGTGGGGGCGATTCCGCTGATGGTCACATGCCACGCCTGACGGAGCCGCCCAGCTCCATCGATGGTAGCAGCGTCGTACAATTCCGGGTCTATACCGGTAATTGCCGCCAGATAGATGATCGAACCCCAGCCAATGCTCTGCCAGATGCCAGAGATAATGTAGATGGGTGTGAACAGATTCGCATCCGACAGCAGCGCTTTTCTGTTTCCGCCGAAAAACTCAATGATATCGTTGAATAGTCCGTTTCCTTGGGAGAAGATCTTTATTAAACCGCACATAACCACCAAAGAAATAAAGTGGGGAATGTACGTCACGGTCTGAACCACCTTCTTGAACCGCTGATTAACCACTTCATTCAGCAGAAGGGCCAGGATGATGGGAGCGGGAAAACCAAAGATAAGTGAGAAAATGCTGATCCGCAGTGTATTCCCCATCAGCCGTCCAAAGTAAACACTGTTGAAGAAAGAAATAAAGTGCTTGAAACCCACCCATTTGCTAGCCAGAATACCTTTGGCAGGCTTGAAATCCTTAAAGGCAATCTGTACACCGTATAAAGGAAAATACTTGAAAATGATGAAATACGCAATAACCGGCAACAGCATCAGGTAAGCCATCCAGTTTTTACGCAGATCCCGGACAAGTCTTTTTCTCCACACTGAACGATCCACCTCCAACGAAATAAAAACAGAGTTTTCCGCTTTCACATTGAGAACGGTCATCCCCCAGCTCCGGAGTGATTGATGAACGCACCGTACGGTACGGATCCGCTGCTGACAGTGTCATTCCCACGGCAGTTTCTCCGATCGGGTTTTCAGACTGCCCTATAGACTGCGTATGGTCAGCCGTTCTCCTTCAGCCACGTGAGCAGATCGCCGAACTGTGCCTCCGCACAGTCAAGCGCGATCTGTTTTTCCTCCCCGTTCCGGACGAATGTGAGCACGCGGTCATCCGGAGAAAGTGACCAGGAGAACCGGACTTCCGCGCCGGTCAGATCCTTCCGCAGGCGGCACTGCCAGTAGGAGAAATTGGTATAGATCCCCTCTTCCGGAATCCGGATATACCCGTTTTCGGAGAAAGCGCCGTACACATTTCCCTCCGCCCTGTTGCACAGCTTCCGCTGGCACACGGCGCAGCGGCCTCCCGCCAGGATATTCTCTTCCAGATCGTTGTCCAGCCCGGTGCAGCCCTTTCCGTCCGTATAGCGCTGCTCGCCGGAAGCGTCGAAATACACCGCGCAGTTTTTACAGCCCAGGATGATATTCCGCCCTGCCCGCACCTGCTCGCAGGCGATGGTCATCAGTCCCCGGCCGCCGCGCTCCTCATTGTCGGAATCCACCCCGACGATCACATTGCCGGACACCTCGATATCGTCCCTGGAGCATTCCACGGTGATCGCGCCGTATTTCCGGGTGAACGT
>CADBNX010000529.1 GCA_902796115.1 uncultured Eubacteriales bacterium | reverse complement strand
GGCGATGGTCCGCGCGCTGAGCCTGCAGAGCGGAAAACCCGCGCTGATGACCCTCGGGGAAAAGGGATGCCTGATCTGCGAAGGGGATTCCCTGACCCGGATCCCCGCACGGCAGGTCCCGCCGCCGATCGATATCTGCGGAGCGGGCGATACGTTCCTGTCAGGTCTCTCCTGTGCGCTGGCGGCAGGCGGCTCATTGCCGGAAGCGGCGTATTTTGCCACCGCGGCTTCCGCCGTAACCATCCGGAAGATCCATGTTACCGGTACGGCGTCAAGGGAAGAAATCGAAGAAATATGGGAATGAGTGCGGCTGTCCGTACCACACGGGGAGGAAATGAAGCGTGCTGAGATGGTTCAGAGATTTCGGCTTCCGGAAAAAGCTGCTGCTCTCTTACCTGCTGATTGTCATCCTTCCGATCTTCTGCATCGTCATCCTTGTGGTGAATGACATGACGGAATCGCTCAAGCGCAGTGAAAAGGAAAACATGGAATACACGTTCCGTCAGTCGCTCCTGACCGTGGATAATTTCTTTGACGGCTACATCAGCCTGGCCAGATCCCTGCAGGTTGATTCGGACCTGATCAATTATTTGAATAAGTCCTACCCCGACGGAACCGGTTATCAGAAGAAATACGCGGAAGGGAAAAACATTCAGACCAATTATCAGACACGCCTGATTTATGAAAGCCTGGACGGTGATTCCATCCGGATCTTTACAAGCAACCAGAGTCTCTTCTGCACGGGATCACCGTTTTTTCATCTCTCGGATTCCAGCCTGCAGACGGACTGGTACCGGAAATGCATCGAAAATCCTGCACAGTATGTGGTGGCGCAGCCAACCACGTACCAGGGATACAAAATGGTACCGATTGCCGCCAGACTCACCTCACGGGACACCTCCGTCGGCATTCTTCTGGTCGAAACACGGGCAAGCCGGCTCTGCAGCCTGCTGCAGACGGATGAGGAAAGCCGGGAGTTTCTGGTGATCAATTCGGACGGGATCATCCTGGCTTCCCGGGATCCCGCACTGATCGCTTCTCCGATGGAAAGCACCGGGTATGCTTACCTGACGGATCTGATTGCCTGCAGCGCAAACAGCCCGTATCTGGGAGAAACAGGCGGAAAGCTGCTGGCCATCGGACAGGTCTGTGCCGGCAAGGCACTGAGCGACTGCCGCCTGATCCTGATTTCCGATTCCACACCGCAGGATAAACTGATCCTGCATATCCTCAGCCGCAGTACGCCCCTGTGGGTGATCGTGCTGGCACTGGACATTCTGATGATCCTCCTGTTTTCACGGCGTCTGACCAGGCGTATTTCACGCCTGGTCAAATCCGTGCGGGGAGTGACCGCAGACAGTTCCCGCAGCACTGTGATTCTGGAAGGAAAAGATGAAATCGCGGAACTGAGCCGCCATATCAAAGGCATGACGGATCATATCAATACCCTGGCGCAGAATGTGTACGAATCTGAGCTGCAGGTAAAAGACGCGCAGATCCACGCCCTGCAAAGCCAGATCAACCCGCATTTCCTGTTCAATTCCCTGCAGGCGATCAATACCAGCGCGCTCAAAAACAAGGCGTATGACACCTCGGATATGATCGTGCGCTACGCCCGGCTGATCCGTCAGAGCCTGGCCTGGCACAGCAGCGTCATCACGCTGGGTGAAGAGCTGGAGCTGGCCCGTGATTATCTGCAGATGCAGAAAGAACGCTTTTCGGATCGGTTTGTCTATTCCATTGAAATCGGGCAGGCGTATTACCGGCTGCCCGTTCCAAAGTTCTGTATTCAGCCGCTGGTGGAAAATGCCGTGATCCACGGCGGTCAGGACGGACGGAAGGTCAGCGTCCGCATTTCTTTTCATGAAACGCACGATTCCCTGCAGCTGACGGTATCGGATACCGGCATGGGCATCGAAGCGCAGAAGCTGGCGCACATCCGGAAGGCACTGCAGTCGGAAACCCTGTCCGAGGAGGATGCACACATCGGCATCCTGAATGTCCATCGCAGAATCCGTCTGCTGTACGGAGATCAATACGGTGTTTCCATCACCTCGGAAGAGGAAAAAGGCACTCTGGTCACCGTTCGTCTTCCGCGTCCTCAGCTTTGATCCGCTTTTTCCAGTCCGCAAAGGAAATGCCTTCCACTTCCTGGAATTTCCGGTAAAAATACCCGCTGTTCCGAAAACCGGCCATCTGGATCACCTGCTGCGTCTGCAGATGATCGGCGGAAAGCATGTGCTTTACCCAATCGATCCGTCTGCGGTTGACGTAGTCCTTGATGGTCTGACCCGTAGCTTTGTGAAACTGTTGTCCGAGGTACGCTGGATTGATATGAAACAGTTTCCCCAGATCGCCGACGTTCAGATCCTGCCGGAAACAATGATCCAGGTACCCGATCAGCTGACTGATTCCAAACTCACCGGCCTGTTCCGGCCATTGATAATCGCGCGTTTCTCCTTTCTCACGCTGGATATCATTGACGATCTTCTTCAGTTTGTTCTCCAGTTCATGCCGGTCGATCGGTTTGAGAAAATAGTCTTCCACTTCCAGGCGTAAGGCTTCCCGGGCATATGAAAAATAATCATATGCGGTGATAATGATGATTCTGGCTGCGGCGTTGATGTTTCGGATGGCGCGGATCATATCGATGCCGTTCATGTTGGGCATACGGATATCGGTAATGATGATGTCATAGCTGTCCTTCCGCAGCATTTCCAGCGCTTCGGCGCCGTCCATCGCGCTGCGCGGCTCATCACATCCCAGCGCGCTCCAGTCCACCATAATGCGGAGCGCTTCATGAGTCGGGTATTCATCATCCACAATCAAAACCCGCAGCATCGGTTTTCTCCTTCCCGGCAGTTTAAGGTTCATGTATCCACATTCGGCAGATCCCGCAAAAATCCTCTGTACTTTCCCTGCGGGACAGCGTTTCTGAGGCACTCATTCTGCAACACGAAAAAACGGCGGTCTTGCAGACGAAAGTGCTGCAGCACCGCCGGTTCATATGATGTGCAACACGATTTGCAGAGAATCGCAATTTTGAAGGGGTGGTATGGAGGGGGCGCAGCCCCTCCATATGAAATCCGCAGAACCGGCTTTGCCGGTTCGAGGAGAATTTTCGCGGAAATGCGCTTGCCCACTGAGAGCGAAAATTCATTCCCTGCGGGTTTTGCGCCCGGAAAATCTGTGATTTTCAGTAAAATCCGAAGAGTCGGGCGATACGCATACTGCGTATCGCCCGAGGGGGGCTGTGCAGCAGCCCCCGCAGTGGGTTTTACTTGCTTGCAAGGAAATCGGCGTACTGCCGGTTGGCTTCGTTCAGTACCGCCTGCAGGCCGTTGTCATACAGCTTCTTGACAAACTCCGCGAGCGTGGCGTCCACATCGTCGCACATGCCGTTCCAGAGCATGGCACCGTATTCTTCATACACGTTATTGAGTGCGGCGATTTCGATATCAACCTCGTCTGTGTTGAAGAAGAAACCCGCGCACTGTACCGGCACCGCGGCCAGGTTGAACGCAGCCTGAATCTCCCAGATATCCTCCAGTCCCATGGAAGCCTGCGTCTGGGTGATATAGTCCAGGGACTGATTGCCGAACTGCCAGGTATGGCTGGCCGTCAGCTCGGTGTAGCCGCCCGGAATAAACTCCACAAATCCGTTTTCGTTGAGCGTATAATCGACGTCTTTTTCACCGAACACGATCAGGTTCACCAGATCGGCGTCCGTATACGTCATGTTCAGTACGGCAAGCGCAGTATCAATATCCGAGCAGGTGCTGGATACGGCTGTGCACCAGCCCGCGGGAGAATCCTGGAAGCTCAGCTTCGGCGCGGCGTTGGGATCCCATGCCATCTCGTCATAGCGAACGATGTCGGTGGTATACTGCGCCCCGGTACCGGGCTTGAACCTGCCAAGACCGGTAAACAGCTTACCGGACTGGATGATGCTCATGGAAGCGATGGTCGGATCCTGATTCAGATATCCCTTATGCCCCCACTCATCGATCTTGTGAAGCACGTCGATGACTTCTTCACTCTCGTAATAGCTGATGATTTCCGCGTTTTCCTTGTTGGTGTCGATGCCGACCACCATGGTCTGCTGGTGATTGAGGGTATCAAATCCGTATTCCATCATCGGCAGTTCGATGCCGGCTACCGGAAGGACCGCCGTATAGTCCGGATATGCTTCGTGCACCTGTTCAAGAATCGGATCCAGGTCGTCAAGGCATTTGACGGCGGAAAGATCGAGGCCGAGTGCTTCCACTACGTCCACATTGTAGTAGGCAAATCCGTAATACTGGGCCCACTCGTGCATGGCCGGAACCATGTACAGCTTGCCCTGATAGCGCAGAGCGCTCAGCAGCGCTTCACTTGCGGCCGCGGTCACGCCGGGCAGCTTTTCCTGCAGGATTTCATCCGTGATTTCCACGATGCCGCCGTTGGCCGCATACTGCATGAAGGTTGAGCCCTGACCGTTGAACAGATCGAATTCCTCATGCGCCGCCAGCATGATCTGATAGGTCTGGAGATAGTCGCCCCAGCCCAGCTTGATGATTTCCAGGTTTGCGTTGACGCCCCGGGACTGGATGTACTTTGAGGCTGCTTCGTTGATACGCGCCTGGTGATCCGAAGAAGCGCCGACACCGTACCAGGTAACGGTGACCGGCTCTTCCGCCATGGCGGGAATGCTGCCCAGAAGAGTCAGCAGCAGCGCTATGCTCAGCGCCAGGGACAGGAATTTGCGTGACATTGTGTTGTTCCTCCTTTGATAAAGATGTATGATTGATAACAGGCACTGCCTGTTTCATCCTTTGATCGCGCCGATGACCATGCCCTTGACGAAGTACTTCTGCAGGAATGGATAAATGATGACGATCGGTCCGACCGCCACCACGCACATCGCCATCCTTGCGCTTTCCGACGGCATATCCCGCATCATGATGACCATATCGCTGCTGGCATTGTTGATGTTCTTCTTCATCCATTCCACATCTGCAAGAGACCGGTACATCATATACTGCAGATTGAATTTGGTGGAATCCGTCACATACAGCAGCGGGGTGCTCCAGTCATTCCAGATACCGATGCCCGTAAGGAGGGCAATGGTGGCGATACCCGGAAGTGAAAGCGGAACAATGATGCGCAGGAAAGCGCTCATTTCCCCGGCTCCGTCAATCTTGGCCGCCTCCACCAGCGAATCGGGTATGGATGTAGTCAGAAACGTGCGCATCAGCATCACATTCCAGGAACTCATCAGGAAGGGTACGATGTACACCAGCAGGTTGTTTTTCAATCCGAGCAGCTGCACCCGCACCATATAGGTGGCCACCATGCCGCCGTGAAAAATCATGGAGAAAAAAATCAGAAAAGAAAAGAAATTACGGTATTTGAAATCCCGTCGCGAGAGGGGATAGGCAAACAGCAGCGTAATGATGACGCTGAGTGCGGTTCCGCAGACGGTGGCACCGATGGAAATCGCATAACAGCGCAGCAGCTGGGCGGATTTATTGAGCAGAAATTCATAGGCGAAGATGCTGATTTCGCGCGGAAGAATGCGATACCCGAATTCGAGAAGTGATTTTTCACTCGAAAAGGAAATGCCAAGCAGCATCAGGAACGGCACAATGCACATGATCGCATACAGAATAAAAACCGCATGCAGAACGGCATTGCCGGTATTCCCGATTTGCACAAGTCTGTTATACGTCGCACGTTTCTTCATACTCAGCCTCTTCAGAACAGCGCATAATCATGATTGATATGGCGGACAATCCAATTGCTGAGCAGCACAAGCACAAAGCCGATCACCGACTGCAGGAAAGCGGCCGCACTGCTGAGGTTGATGGCAGAAGAGGAGGATCCGCTGGAGAATGTGGTGTACACGTACGTATCCATCGTGGAGGTAACATCGGTCAGGATGCCGTTGGCGACCCGCATGGGGACGGAATAGAACAGGCCGATATCGGTATTGAATATACTGCCGATGGAAAGAAGCGTCAGGATGATCAGCATGGGCAGCAGCAGAGGAACGGTAATATGCCAGGTCTGCTGCCAGCGGGTTGCGCCGTCCACCCGGGCCGCTTCATACAGGGACGGATCGATGCCCGCGATACTGGCCAGAAACATAACCGTGCCATAGCCAAGTCCTTTCCACACGTCCAGCAGAATAATGATAAACGGCCATGCTCCCGGCGTACGGTACCACTGCAGGGGCTCAATGCCGAGCGCGGGAAGGACGATACGGTTCATCAGGCCGTAATCGTAATTGAGAAAGCCGTATACGATATAACTGATGGCAACCCATGAAATAAAATACGGCAGGAACATGATACCCTGGTACAGCTTTTTGGCAGTTCTGCCCCGCAGTTCATGAAGCATGATGGAGAAGGCCATCGCAAGCAGCTTTCCGAGAACGATGAATGCCAGGTTGTAGAGCAGCGTGTTGCGGATGATGACGGGTGTATAGGTGCTGGACAGAAACACCTTCATATTTCGGAAGCCGACCCATCTGCCGAAGAAAGCAAATTTCTGATAGTCGATTTTTTCAAACGCCATCACGATGCCGGCCATCGGCAGATACGAATTGAAGAAGAGCACGACCAGTCCGGGAACCAGCATCAGAAACAGGACGCTGTTCTTTTTGAATTCACTCTTTCCTTTTCGCTGTGGGTTGCGGGCAGCTGCGGCAGTCATTCTTTCACTTCCAGACACCATTGATCAGAATCCATGATACCATCGGAAAGCAGCCTGATGAAGTGACAAATTAACAAAAAGTCCGGACAAATTATAGGTTTGACCGGTCTTTCGGATCCGATCGGCCGTTTCCGCAGTGCAAAAAACGTCAAAAGCGTCTGAGGCTTCAAAAACTGTACAGATTTTTATAATTTGTCACTTGCATTATCCGTGATTTCCGGTATGATAACGTCAGAATCGCGTCCCGGACATACGCGGCATGAAGCCGGACGCGGAAAACGGAGGGTAGACCGATGAAATTTCAGATAGGCTGCAATTACTGGGCGTCCCATGCCGGGACGGAAATGTGGAAACGCTGGGACGAAGCGATCGTAAAGAAAGACCTGGAGCTTCTCTCCCGGAAGGTCGGGGTCAAATGCATCCGCATGTTCCCGATCTGGCGGGATTTTCAG
>CADBNX010000528.1 GCA_902796115.1 uncultured Eubacteriales bacterium | reverse complement strand
TCCGTGCTGCTGCTGTTCCGCTGGGAGATCGCCTATTACCGGCACCCCGAGCGCTTCTCGGAGGCGACCAACGAGTACCTCCAGTGCCGGAACTGCACCGAGAAGCTCTGCGCCCACAAGACCCAGCTGCATTCCCTCTGGAAGCAGATCGAGGCGGACACCGCCAAGCGCATCAAGCGGCTGAAGAAGCGCTGATTTCCCCGGCGTTTCCGCAACGAAAAAGCCGGCTGCTTCCCACGGAAGCGGCCGGCTTTTTCCGGTGCCGCAAATGATTATGGCAACCGTTTTTCCGGCCCTCCATCCTCATGGCGTTTGATTGCAAGTCCGGTTTCATACACAATGCCTGTTCTGTGCTGCAGGTACAGCACCTCCGTTCCCCGGGCCTCCGCGTAACGCACAGCCGCCGCTGCGCCGCCGGAATCCCGATGCAGGGCGGCAACGACGATATCGCTGTGATCCACCATCCAGCGGTTCCGCAGACCGATGGCCGCCTTTGGATGCACGCCGTCCAGCTCCGCCGGGATCAGGATCTCGTCATATCGTGTTTCGTAAAATTCCTTCTCGGCAGTCAGCTCCCCGGTGAAATACGGCATGACCAGCACGAGCCGTAACTGCGGAGCGTTTCGTTTCAAGCTTCGCACAGTCCGGGCAAACAACTCGTCGAATTCTCCCATCCCGCCGGTGCAGAACACCGTCACGCCCCGCTCTGCCACAAGCCGCTCCAATGTTTCCCGGAGCGGTGTTTCCATGTCCGTCAGCAATAACCGATGCCCAAATCCGCAGCAAGTCAGCTCGTCCATTGCGCTTCACCCCTTTTGAGTTATTATAACTCTATTGAGTTAACCTTCGCAAGAAAAAATCGGTATCCTCAATCAAGAGGTGATATCGATGAACATTGGCGAAGCGGTCAGGGAACGTATTTTGGAATTATGCAGACAGCGGGACATTTCAATCAACAAGCTTTGCACGATGAGCGGCGTGACCCAGTCAACGGTCAACAATATCGTCAGCGGCAGAAACCGCAGTGTAACGATTTCCACGATCAAAAAGCTCTGCGACGGACTGGATCTGCCGATTGAAGAATTCTTTCATTCCGGCCTCTTTCAGGACCTGGAACAGGAGATCAAATAAAAGCGCCGCGCTGCCCAAAGGCAAACGCGGCAGGAATGCTGCGTTCGTTGATCACGTTCTGTCACAAACGTCGTTCGTACCGGTAATCATTATGGCGTAATATTCGAATAAAACCGTTGCTATTTTGCCGATAACGGGGTATACTATTGCCGGAAGCCTGTTTCCGGAGGGTTGCATGATGGATTATATTTCTGTTGCGGAAGCTGCGAAGCGCTGGGGGCTGTCGGAGCGCAGCGTGCGGAATTACTGCGCCCGGGGGCGGATCCCCGGGGCGCTGCTGACCGGAAAAACCTGGAACGTGCCGGAGGATGCCGAAAAGCCGGCGCGAAAGCCCCGCAGCCCGGACGCAAAGCGGGACGTTCTGACCGTGCTGCGGGAGGAAAAGGCCGCGCGGCTCAAGGGCGGTCTGTATCACCGCGTCCAGATCGACCTGACCTACAACTCCAACCACATCGAGGGCAGCCGTCTGACCCACGACCAGACCCGTCTGATCTTTGAGACGAACACCATCGGCACGGAAGGCTCCGTGCGCGTGGACGACGTGGTGGAGACCGCGAACCATTTCCGCTGCATCGACCTGATGATCGACGCGGCCAATCACGCCCCCAGCGAAAGCATGATCAAGCAGCTCCATGCCGTGCTGAAAAACGGCACCGGCGACAGCCGGAAGGACTGGTTCGCCGTGGGCGATTACAAGCGCTTCCCCAACGAGGTCGGCGGCCTCGACACCGCCGCGCCGGAGGAGGTTTCCGCCGCCATGAAGGCCCTGCTGCGGGACTACAACGCGAAAAAGGACAAGACCTTCGACGATCTGCTGGACTTCCACTACCGCTTCGAGCGCATCCATCCCTTCCAGGACGGCAGCGGCCGCGTCGGCCGTCTCCTGCTGTTCAAGGAATGCCTGCGCGCAAAAATCGTCCCCTTCATAATCACAGACGAACTCAAAGCCTTCTACTACCGGGGCCTCCGGAATTGGGAAGCCGAGCGCGGTTACCTCCGCGACACCTGCCTGCTGGCCCAGGATCAATTCAAGCAGATCCTGGACTATTTCCAGGTGTCGTACCAATAACGCCCCGGCTTCGGAACGGATTGCGTTTCATTTCAGCTTCCGGATCGCCTGTTCGGTCTGCTCCGCCTCTTCGCCGCTGATCATGCCCTAATCGTCCCGCATGAGGCGCAGCGCCTTCTTGTTTTCCGCGGGCCCATCATAACAGACCCAAGCCCAAAAATCCAGC
>CADBNX010000527.1 GCA_902796115.1 uncultured Eubacteriales bacterium | reverse complement strand
GATCAATATCATCTGCCTGGCACTGGACGCGCCCAATGACCGGATCAACGCGCTGACCGGTGCGCTGGGCCGGATCAAAGGGCTGACCGCCAAGGCTACTTACTCCGCTGTCTGACCTTCCTGGTATCCCGATAAACTGAATACTTTCAAGGCATCCCCTGACGCCGAAACGATCACTTGAGGCGAAAGAACCGATGCGATAAACAGCTTGTTTTTTATCGTCGTGTTTCCGTCAGGGAATACGGCGATTTTTCTTTGCGGAGGTGAAACGATGTCCATGAATGAAACGCCCGCGGCAGAGCGGGTCCGGATCAGCTTCTTCGGCTGCCGGAACGCCGGTAAATCCAGCCTGGTGAACGCAGTCACCGGGCAGACGGTTTCCGTGGTCTCGGACGTAAAAGGCACCACCACGGATCCCGTAACCAAGACCATGGAACTGCTGCCGCTGGGTCCGGTGATCATCACAGATACGCCCGGCTTTGATGACGCGGGCAGCTTGGGCAGTCTTCGGGTTGATCGCACACGGCAGATCCTGCGGCAGACCGATCTGGCTGTACTGGTGGTGGACAGTACTACCGGCCTGCAGGCAGCGGACCTGGAACTGCTGGGGCTTTTTACGGAGCGGCAGATTCCTGTAATCATTGCCGTGAACAAACAAGATCTGGTTCGGGTATCCATAGCCGATGAGCGGGCCGTTCCGACCAGCACCGTCACCGGAGAAGGGATCCACATACTGAAAGAGCGGATGGCTCGGCTGTTGCCGAAACATGATCCTCAAAAGCATCTCGCCGCGGACCTGGTCCGGCAGAACGACTGCGTCGTTCTCGTATGCCCGATTGACGAGTCCGCTCCGAAGGGCCGGTTGATTCTGCCGCAGCAGCATGTTATCCGGGATCTGCTGGAAGTCGGCGCCCTGCCGCTGGTGACCCGGGAGACGGAACTGGCAAAAGCGCTTGGCGTGCTCACTGCACCTCCGCGGCTGGTGATCACAGACAGCCAGGTTTTCAAAACCGTTGCGGCTATCGTTCCCGAGGAAATTCCTCTGACTTCATTCTCCATCCTGATGGCCCGCTACCGTGGTTTTCTGAAAACCGATGTCCAGGGAATTTCCTCACTTAGTCGCCTGAGGGACGGCGACCGTGTTCTCATGGCGGAGGGATGCACACACCACCGCCAATGCAATGATATCGGCACCGTGAAAATTCCGCGCTGGCTGCGGGAGCATACCGGCCAGGATATCGAAATTGACACCTGCTCCGGTAATGATTTCCCGCAGGACCTGCATTCATATAATGCTGTGATCCATTGCGGGGGCTGCATGGTATCTGAATCAGAAGTACAAGCCAGACGGAAAATGGCCGAAGCGCAGGGCATACCCTTCACCAATTACGGACTGACAATCGCACAGATCACCGGCGTACTGGAACGAAGCCTCCGCCTGTTCCCGGATATTCACGCGCTGCTCGGGGAGGTGCATGAATGAACGAAAGCACACTCTCCCTGATCCGGAAGCTGCAGGAAACCCGCTGCCTGGAAGAAGATGAATACGCACAGCTGATTCGCGGTTATACGCCGGAATCCGCCCAGATGCTGGCCGACCTTGCCGTAGCGGAGCGGAAACGGATCTACGGCACCGACGTGTTCATCCGCGGCTTGATTGAGTACACAAATATCTGCCGCAACAACTGCCTGTACTGCGGACTGCGCCGGTCAAACACCTCACTTTCCCGCTATCGGCTCACCCCGAAGCAGATTCTTTCCTGCGCGGATGACGGATACCTTCTGGGCTTCCGCACCTTCGTCCTGCAGGGCGGAGAGGACGGGTATTTCACAGACGATGTGCTCGTTTCCATCATCCGGGAAATCAAAACCCGGTATCCGGACTGTGCCGTTACTCTTTCCCTCGGGGAGCGCAGCCGAGATAGCTATCTGGCGCTGTTTAACGCCGGGGCGGACCGATATCTGCTTCGCCATGAAACGGCGGACCGTGCGCATTATGCCCGCCTGCACCCGCCGGACATGTCCTTCGACCACCGAATGCAGTGCCTTACGGAACTAAAGGAGATCGGCTATCAGGTGGGATGCGGCTTTATGGTCGGCTCCCCCGGTCAGACAGAGCATGAACTGGCGAAGGATCTGAAGTTCATCGAAACTTTCCGGCCGGACATGTGCGGCATCGGACCCTTCATTCCGCATCGCCAGACTCCCTTCCGGAATGAGCCGACGGGCAGCGCGGAACTGACCTGTTACCTGCTTTCAGTCATCCGGCTAATGCTCCCGACAATCTTGCTGCCGGCCACCACGGCGCTCGGCACTGTGCACCCGCAGGGCCGGGAGATGGGCATCCTTGCCGGGGCGAACGTTGTCATGCCGAATCTGTCGCCACGGGATGTCCGGAAGCAATATGAACTGTACGACAACAAAATCTGCACCGGGGAGGAATCCGCGCAGTGCCGCGGCTGCCTGGAAACGCGGATGGAAAGCATCGGATACCGGACCGTTACCGCCCGCGGCGACGCGGTCCGGG
>CADBNX010000526.1 GCA_902796115.1 uncultured Eubacteriales bacterium | reverse complement strand
CACTTCATCCGCGCCGTCCTCGTAGCGGAAGTTCACGTTTTCCAGACGGATTTCATCAAAGCCGTCAAGTCCGGTTCCTTTTTCCTCATCCGGCAGGCCGATCACTTCCTGCAGGCGCTCCGCCGAGGCGACCACGCCGTATGCCTGCGAAACCAGGTTCACCGCGTTGGCAATGGGCGACTGGATACGTCCCACCAGCTGGATCAGCGCGGCCAGGGAACCGTAGCTGAACGTGCCACGGAAAATCTTTACGCAGCCCCACAGGTTGCAGATGAGCCAGGAAATATCAAACATACTGCCCATGCCCTGGTGCATCCAGATGGAAAGCTTCGCATTGCGCACCTGCTCCATGCGCAGGTTCTCCCTGTCTTCCTCCATGGCGGAAATGGCACGGTCTTCCGATACGCTGGCCTTCACCACCCGGATGTTTTCCAGCGTTTCCTGCGTGGAAGCGTGCAGGGCATCCTCCGCGGCCTGCATGCGCTTGTGCCGCTGCTTCATCGGTTCCCGGAAAGCCAGCATCAGGCCGGAACCGAGGATCCCCGCCAGGATCAGCACAGGCACGAAGCGCCAGTCCATGCCGATCAGGATCACGGATGCGCCCACAAAACTGACAAGGGTGTTCAGCAGCGAGGGCAGCAGGCCGATCACACCGTTTTTCACGACCCCCACGTCGGAAAACACCCGGTTCACGAGCTCTCCGCTGTGGTAGCCCTTCAGGGAAGCATACTCTTTTCCCAGGATGGACGAAGTCACAAGGCCCTGCATATGCTTCTGCAGTCCGGTCTGTGCCCGGGTGCGCAGCACCGAGGAGCAGACCGATATTCCGCGCGAAGAGAGGATCAGCACTGCCAGCAGCGCGCCGTATTTCCACAGCGCGCTGCCGTCTCCCCCGGTGGCCCCGTCGATCAGTTCCTTTGTGACCAGCGTCACGCACAGGGAAAGGAGGGAACCCGCCACGGAACACAGGCAGATGCCCGCGACGCTTCCGTGCACCGGTTTGCTCCATCGGAACACGGCTTTCAGCGCATGGCTGCGAAAAATGGAACTGACTTTTGAAATTCCGTTTCGGATCCAGGCTGCCGTCATGGTGCGATGCTCCTTGAGAAAACGAACGCCGGCATGCGGCACGAAGATGCTTTCTCCGCGGGAGCGGCGTTCCTGTTTCATACAGCCTTCAGCTGTTCATTCGTACTATACTTCGATCTCTTTTTCCGCCGCGCATCCCCGAATGCTCTCAAGCAGCGGGTCGATCACCTCAGCCAGGTATTCCTTTGTCTGTGCTTCAGCGCAGCCGGTATATTTTTCGGGAGCGAGGGACGCGCGCAGGGTCTCTTCGTCCGCACCGAAGGCGGGATCCTGCGCGATGCGGCGCAGCAGGTCGTTATCCAGGCCCTCTTCCTTCACCCTCCGCGACGCTTCCATGGCGTGCCTGCGGATGGCTTCATGCAGCGTCTGCCGGTCGCCGCCGCGGCGCACGGCGTCCATCAGGATGTTTTCCGTCGCCATAAAGGGCATTTCCGCTTCCAGGCGGCGCAGGGCCTGTTTTTCATATACCACGAGCCCGGATGCCACGTTCAGGTACAGCGCCAGCACGGCGTCTGCGCACAGGAAGCCTTCCGCGATGGAAATACGGCGGTTCGCGCTGTCGTCCAGGGTGCGCTCCAGCCACTGCTCCGCCGCGGTCTGGGCGGCGTTTGCGGCGTTGCAGATCAGATACCGGCTCAGAGAAGCCATCCGTTCCGCGCGCATCGGATTGCGCTTGTAGGCCATCGCGGAGGAGCCGACCTGTCCGCGTTCGAAGGGCTCTTCCATTTCCCGGTCGTGCGCGAGCAGGCGCAGATCGGAGGAGAACTTGTGCGCGCTCTGTCCGATTCCGGAGAGCACGTTCAGCGCGAGCGAATCCGTTTTGCGGGAGTAGGTCTGCCCGCTTACCGGCACCGGCGCGGGGAACCCCATTTTTTCGGCGATGCGCTGATCCAGACGGCGGATTTTCGCGCGGTCCCCGTCAAACAGTTCCAGAAACGAGGCCTGGGTGCCGGTGGTGCCTTTGCAGCCGAGCGGACGGAGTTCCGCAAGGAAATGATCGATCTCTTTCAGATCCATGACCAGGTCGTTCATCCACAGGCAGGCGCGTTTGCCGAAGGTGGTCGGCTGCGCGGGCTGGTAATGTGTGAAGGCAAGGCACGGGACCGCCGCATATTTATCCGCGAAAGCGCGCAGCGCGCGCAGCACCGCGGCGGCACGCAGCCGGATGAGGCGCATGGCGTCGCGCAGGATCAGGATATCCGCGTTGTCGCCCACATAGCAGCTGGTCGCGCCAAGGTGGATGATGCCCCGCGCGTTGGGACACTGATCGCCCCAGGCGCGGATATGGGCCATCACATCGTGTCGGGTCTCTTTTTCATAGGCGGCGCAGGCGTCAAGATCGATATCGTCTTTCGTGGCGCGCATTTCCGCCAGCTGCCCGTCCGTGATCGCAAGGCCTTCCTCCTGCTCCGCTTCCGCCAGGATGATCCACAGTTCGCGCCACAGGGAAGCCTTGTGCAGCGGGGAGAAAAGCTTCTGCATTTCTGCAGAAGCGTAGCGGGTGGAAAAAGGGGATACATAGGTTTCGGACATCGTCAGGATCCTTTCGGGAAATTCCCTTCGAACAGGGCGATCTGGGTAGCGGGACCGGCAACGCCGTCAATGTCCAGTCCTTTGGCGCGCTGGAAGGATTTCACGGCGTTTTCCGTGCCTTCGCCGAAATACCCGTCCACATCGCCGGTGTAATAGCCCTGATCCTTCAGCGCCCGCTGCATGGTGCGCACCGGCGTGCCGTAATTGCCGCGGCGCAGGGTCACATAATCCCCGTTCGGCGCGGCGGTCACCTCGGTGTATACCTTCGGGGTTGCGGTCGGATTGGGACGGGGAGTATTCTGCTTGTTATTATTGTTGTTATTATTATTGTTGTTGTTATTGTTATTATTGTTATTATTGTTGGGTTTCGGGGTCGCGGTCGGGCGAGGCGTCGGCGGGTTGGTGGGCCGCGGCGTCGCGGTCGGCTTCACCTGCGCGTAGGTTTTCGCGTCTGCTGCGAAAAGGGAATTGAGCGTCGCGCTGCCGGCCTTGCCGTCGGCGGTGAGTTTGTTCAGGGACTGATACAGTTTGACCGCGTTTTCGGTGGAGGTGCCGAAATCCCCGTCCGTATTGCCGTTGTAGTAACCCAGTGCTTTCAGGCGGGTCTGCACGGCGCGCACGGCGGCCTTTTCGCTGCCGCTCTGCACGGTGATGCCGATCACGGCCGCTGCGTGGGAGGTGGCGGAGGCTTTCGTGGAGAAGAGCGCGTCCAGCGTCAGTTTTCCGGCTACACCGTCCGTGTAGGAGGTATTGCGGTTCTGGAAGGCACGGACGCCCGCTTCGGTGCAGTTGTCAAAATCTCCGGTCGCTTTTCCCGCGAGGAAGCCCAGCTCGATCAGCCGGTCCTGCATCTTGCGCACCAGCGTGGAGGAATCGCCTTTCCGCAGATAGGTCTTCTCATTGTAGGCGGGCTTTGCGGTCGGTTTCGGAGTGGGGGAATTGGTGGGACGCGCGGTCGCCTTTGCGCCGGCGAGAGTGCTGAGGGTTTTCGCGCCCGCAATGCCGTCCGAGGTAAGCCCGTACTGGGTCTGGAAACGTTTGACCGCATTTTCGGTCCCTTCGCCGAAGTCGCCGTCCACGGAACCGTTGTAGAAGCCGAGATTGCGCAGCGCGCGCTGCAGTTCACGCACCGCGTCGCCGGTTGCGCCCTTCTTGAGCACGGAAGGAGTCGGGGATGCGGTGGGTCTCGGGGTGGCTGTCGGGATCGGGGTGGCCGTTCTCGGGATCGGCGTTACCGGCTGCACCGTGCTGATCAGGATCGGTGTGGCCGTGGGCAGGATATTGACCGTCGGTACCGGGGTTTCCGTCGGCGCGGAGATGATCACGATGCCCGTGGCTTCCGGCCCGTCCGTTGCGGTGCCGGCCTGGGCCGATACGGTCGCGCCGGGGATCGGATACTCCAGGTAATCGTCCCCTTCGATTGTCGGCGTAGGCGCATAGCAGCCGGCAAGCAGCAGGGCTGTGGCGATCAGCAGCACTGCCAGCAGCAGTTTTTCGTTCAGCCTGTTTTTCATAGAGCAACTTCCTTCCATTCTGTGGCGCACGCGCGCTTCATTGATACAGACGAATCGGGGTTTGTTTTTTATGCATCCGAAAAAAGGTTTCAGCGCGATATCTCATATTCCGCGGCAAAATCCTGCCATACGTGAAATCCGAGCCGGGCCGCGGCCCGCGTGTTTTCGGGCGCGTCGTCCAGAAACAGGCAGTCTTCCGCCCGGAGAGAGAAGCGGGTCAGCAGCAGGGAAAAAATCCGCTCCTCCGGTTTGCAGCATTTTTCGCAGGCGGAAACGACGCGCCCGTCGAAGAGACGGAAAAAATCGTATCTCTCCCATACCTGCCCGATCTGCGGCCAGGGGTAGTTGGAGAGCGCCAGCAGCCTTTTTCCCTCCCGCCGGAGCGGCAAAACGCATTCCGACAGCGGAAGCGGCGTCATGGAGCGCCAGAAGCCGTTCAGTGCGTCCAGCACCGCCTGTTCGCACTGGGGCAGGCCTTCCTCCCGCGCGATATTGGCCGCGGCTTCCTCCTGGGGAACGGCCCCCAGGTCGAAAGCGGACCAGCGCCAGGTGTGATCCGGCACGAACAGGGCGTGGAACAGCCTTTCGCGGTATGCTTCCGGAAGCAGGGCTTTCACTTTCTGCGGGTTCCAGTCCAGCAGCGTGCCGCCGATGTCGAAAACCACCGTGCTCACATCCGCCGCTCTTTGCCAAAGCGCGTTCCAAAGGCGCTGCTGCATCGCTTTCACCCCTTTCTATCATATCACAAAGCGGAACGGCTTTCAATCGGCAGGCGAAAAATCATTCGTACAGATACAGGGATATGTCGTCCGCCCGGTCCCTCGCTTCGGTCACGGTCAGGCGCACCCCGTCAGCCGTGAGCGGGGAAGCGCCGACACGGCAGATTTCCTTATGCCCGATTGTTGCGCCTTCGCCGCCGGGAACGGGCAGCCAGGGACCGTCCTTGAGGCGGTATTCCAGACGCCAGGAGACAACACGCTGCCCTTCGGCGATGTTTTCCGCCATTGCGATATGCCGGAAGGAACGCGGAGAGGGCAGGCGCAGGGTAAACACGCAACGGTTTTCGGGCAGATCCTGTCTTGCGACGGGACAGCCTTCCGCGATATTCCGGGAAAACGCGTCCCGCAGCGCTGCGCCGAATTCCTTCAGGCGCCGCACGTCGCGGGGATCGAACAGGCCGCTGGGCATCGGGGGGATGTTCAGGTTGAAGCAGGCGTTGTGGCCCACGGAGTTGAGATAGGTCTGCATCAGCCGCTCCAGGGAATGCGGTTCCTCCTGCGGATGGTAAAACCAGCCGGGCCGGATGGACATGTCCACCTCCGCGCCCCGGAAGCACAGGCCGGAGGACCTGGCGATGACGCTGTCCCCGCCGATGTCCTGCGCGGTGTTATTCAGGGAGGAAAGCTGGTTTTCGCCTTCACGCCACGCGGGTCCGGGCCCGGTCTGCGCTTCGCACAGGGAGAACAGTTCCCGCGGCACTACGGCCCATTCCGCTTCGCGGCACAGGCCCGCCTCGTTTCCCACCCAGCGCACGTCCGGCCCGCATCCGAACATGACGGCGTTGGGCTGGTAGCGCCGCACCAGGGAAAGGTAGCCTTCAAAATCGTATTCCTGTTTCCGACCGTTGGGTCCCTCGCCGCACGCGCCGTCCAGCCATACGCAGAACAGCTCCCCGTAGCCTGTCAGCAGCTCCGTCAGCTGTTTTTTGTAATAGTCGTTGTACGCGTCGGATCCGTAGAGCGGACAGTTCCGGTCCCAGGGAGAAAGATACACGCCGAATGCGATGCCGCCCCGCCGGCAGGCGTCCGCAGCCGCTTTGACCACGTCCGTGGAAACGGGACTGTTTTTCACGCAGTGCTCCGTATACGCGCTCGGCCACAGACAGAAGCCGTCGTGGTGCTTCGCGGTCAGGATCAGCCCCCTCATCCCGGCGGATTTGACGGCCTCGACCCACTGGTCACAGTCCAGCGAAACCGGATTGAAAATGCGCTCGTCCTCATTGCCGAGGCCCCACTCCAGCCCGGTATAGGTATTGGGGGAGAAATGCACAAAGGCATAGAATTCACGTTCATACCAGGACAGCTGGCGTGCCGAAGGCTTCACATGCGCCGCCCGGCGCAGGAATTCGCGCATATCGGACATATTCATTCCTCCTTATCGTATACGGCGGACACTCCGGGCCCGTCAAACTCTTCCCGACGGGGCAGCGCGTCCATCACGCCGCGCCTGGTCACGGAAAGCGAGGCGGCGGCGACGGCGCGCCCTGCCGCTTCGTCCTGGCGCATGCCGCGCTCAAGTCCCGCGCAGAGCACACCGTTCAGGCAGTCCCCCGCACCTGTCGTATCGACCGCATGAACCTTCGGCGCGGGAAGGAAGAGCGGCACATGATCCCGCACGCTCAGGGCGCCGCGCGCGCCGAGCGTGATGACCATATCCCAGGGCGCTTCGGCAGCGGCGCGGGAAAGATCCTCCGCTTCGGAGAGGCCGAGCAGCGCGCGGGCCTCCGCTTCATTCGGAGTAAGCAGGCAGGCGCGGTCCAGGTATCCGCGCAGCCATGGAACAAAGGGCGCGGGATTGACGACCGTCGGGATCCCTGTTTCAAGGGCGAGGGAAGTGGCACGGTCAAACGCGTCTTCCGGGATTTCCGGCGTGATCAGCAGCATATCCGCCTTCTCAAACACCGCCCTGCTCTCCTCGATATCGGAGGCGGACAGCTTCGCGCCGGGATACACCGTCACGCGGTTTTCACCCTTCCTGTCCGTCAGGATCGCGGCATAGGCCGTCGCTTCCTCCCGCAGAAAGAAGCGGCAGCCGATCCCCTCCTTCTGCAGCTGTTCACGGCAAAGCGCGGCACCGGCGTCGCGGCCGACGGCGCCGAGGAAAAACACTTCCGCCCCGGCGCGGCGCGCGGCGACCGCCTGGTTGTAGCCCTTTCCGCCCGCTTCCCGGCGCAGGCTTTCCGCGTGCAGGGTCTCTTCCGGACGGTGGAAATGATCCACCGAAAGGAAAACCGACTCTCCGCACAGTCCCGGGATCAGCAGCATGCTTTCACCTCTCCTCCGTGTTTTCCGCCTCGCGGAGCCATTGCTTCAGGGTGCGCGCGTCGGCGGAAAAACAAGCCGGGTCGTCGCCGGCCACAAATTCCAGCAGCAGGCAGTGCTCCCCGGGCAGCGCGCGGATCTCGCGCAGGCACGCGGCCCATTTCTCCCGTCCTTCGCTCAGCGGCAGCCGTTCGTGTTCCCGCCAGGAAAACACGTGGATGTTCCGGATAAAGGGCGCTGCCGCCCGGATGCCCCGGACGCAGTCCTCCGTGCTCATGCCCACCGGCGGCTGCCAGAGGGTGAAAAGGTTTGCGCGGTCCGCTTCCCGCAGCAGCTTCAGGCAGGAGGCGGAGGAATCCGTCAGCGTGCCGCCGTGGTATTCGAAAGCGACGTCGATCCCGCAGGCGCGCGCCGCGTCCGCGCAGACACGCGCGTTGCGGACGATTTGGGCCCGATCCTGTTCCGATGCCTCCGCGCTGCCTTTTTTTCCGGCCCATACGCGAAGCAGCGGTGCGCCGAGCGCCTGCGCGGTGCGCACCGCGGGCAGGGGGTCTTCCCCGTCCGTCAGGCGCAGGTAGGAACCGTAACAGGCCACGGAAAGGCCGGCGCGCCTTGTCATTTCACCCACCCTGCGCGCGGTGTCCGTATCTCCGCACGGCACATGGATGTCTCCGCCCCATTCGATCGCGTCCAGGGCGCTCTCCGCCGCGAGACGGATGATTTCTTCCGGCTGCAGTTTCCGGAAGGTAACGGATACGAGACCTGTTTTCATAATTCCTCCACGATACGCGCGATGGCGTTCTCCTGGCATGAAACCGTCACGCGGTCCGCCGCGTCCCGCACTTCCGGCAGGGCGTTGGCCACGGCATAGCTCCTGTCCGCTTCGGCAATCAGCGACAGGTCGTTCTCAAAATCACCGGCGGCCGCGACGAGCCGCACACCGGGCAGATGATTCCTGATCCAGCGCAGCGCGGCGCCTTTGCCGGCGTCCGCGTGCAGAAGCTCGAAGCCGGTCACCCAGGAGCGCTCTCCCCGCAGGGAGGGGAAATGCCGCCGGGCGAAGAGCGCTCTCGCTCCATCGCAGGCCTCCGCGCTTTCAAAGACCAGAAGCGCTTTATAGATCGTGTCCGGAATGCGGCGGAACTGTGCGGAAGGGCTGCTCCCCTCCTCCGGATGCCAGGGATGGGCCAGCGGATCCGTGCCGACGCTGACGCGGCAGATCTTCATTGTGCCGAGGGACGCGGCTTCGTCGATGAAAGCGAGCGCTTCCTCCGGAAGCGGCCGGTCCCGCAGCATGCTGCCGTCGGTATCCGAGATCACCTGCGCGCCGCCCAGGGAAATCAGGGGCGCGTTGGGGATAAAGCCGAATTGACCGTTCATAAAAAAGCAAGCCGGGCGGCCGGATGCCATCGAAAAACATCCGCCTTCCCGCTGAAAGAAGCGGATCGCTTCCAGATTTTCGGGCGAAACCGTTTTTCCGTCTCTGCTCAGGGTTCCGTCAAAATCGGAATACAGGAAAATCCCGCTGAATTTGCCCATGCCGCTGCCCTCCCTTGCGGAAACATTATACGAAGATGCGGGAAAAAATGCAAATTGTCTCGCAAACATGAAAAAAACTTTCCGGAAAACGCTTCTTTTGCTTGACCTTGTAACAAAAATGTAATATACTGCAGGTTGGAAACGGACGTATGCGGTTTTCCGGCGGGTTTTCCCGCTTTTGAATGAGTAAGGCTGCTGGAGGGAATCTTATGAAGCGCCTGGCAATCGGTCAAAAATGGTTGGCGGCTCTGCTTGCCGCAGTGCTGCTGCTGTGCACCTTGCCCGTCGGGGCATGGGGCGAGGCTCAGTACGGTCGTGTGAATCTGAATAAGGTGCGCTTCCGCAAAACGGCCACCTCGAGCGACAGCGGCGAGTGGTGGTGCCTGCTGAATTCGGGCTGGGTCGTGGAAGTGCTGGAGGAACGCACGGAGAACGGCAGCGAATGGTACAGGGTGCGCTGCAACATTCCGGACAACCTGGACCGGAACTATACCGGCTACATCATGAAGAAATTCGTCACCCTGATGACGGAGCAGGAGCAGGCGAACTGGCTGAAAAACCCGGTGCAGCCGGGCGGAAAAGCCGCGTACACCGCGACCCCCGGGCCGCAGGGCGCGACGCCCGCGCCGACTGCGACGCCCGTCCCCGCTCCGACCCAGACCGCGATCATCGTGACGGCGCTGCCGACGGCCGTCCCGACCGCCGCACCGGACAGCACCCCCACCGTGCCCGCGGACGCCGCGTATGTGAAATACGGACGGACGACCGTGGACAAGGTCTTCTTCCGGCAGGGCCCGGGTTCCGAGCTGTACTGGGAGCTGCTGCCCAAGGGATGGATCCTGAAAATCATCGGCGAAACCACGGATAAGAACCAGGTAAAATGGTACAACGTGCAGGGCGGCATTCCCTCCGACCAGAAAGGCACCTATTCCGGTTCGATCCATTCCGGGTTCTTTGAACCGCTCGGTACGGTGACGCAGAATCCCTTTGTTCCGACAGCGGTGCCCCCTGTCACCGCGCAGCCCGGCGTGACCAATCCGCCCGCGGAGAGCGGGTACGCGATGGTGCTCATGACCGGCACCAACGTGCGCAAAACGGCGGATGATTCCTCCGCTTCCCTGACCGCGCTCTCATACGGCGAGCTGGTGCAGATCATTTCCGGCGGCACCGGTGAAAAGGCGTTCGTGCGGGTGCGGGATATGGAAGGCTATGTTCCCACCTCCGCGCTGCGCATGATGACCCTGCAGGAATACCAGGATCTCTTCTCCCACGGCGCGACGCCTCCACCCGAAGTGACCGCCGCCCCGACGGGGATAGTGCCCCAGGTAACGACGGCCGCTCCGACAGCGGTCCCCTCCAACGTGACCCCCGGTCCCATCGGCACGGTGATCGGCTATATCAGGCTGATCAAGGACGGCGTCAACCTGCGCAAAACCCCGGGCGGGCAGAGCCTGACGCCTTCCAGCGACGAATGGCTCAGCCGCGGACTGATCCTGCCCTATTATCAGGAACCGGTGCTCTATAACGGCTATTCCTGGATCTATGTGAGCTACCTGAGCATGTTCGGCTATATCCGGTCGGACTGCTATGAGATTTCCTACAATCCCAACGTGACCCCGGAACCCACGCAGGTGCCGGCCAACAGCGGGTATATCCGCCTGATCAAAGGCGGCGTCAACCTGCGCAAGGCGCCGGACGGCGACGTGGTGGGCCGCCTGGCCCGCGGCACGGTACTGCCCTATTTCGGCACCGCGGCGTACAATAAGCAGACCTGGTATTACGTATATTCTTCCGATGCGTCGCAGTACGGCTACATCATGGGCACCATGACGGAAGTGGTATCGGGTCCGGTGACGACTCCGACCGCCGTTCCGTTCGTGACGCAGACCCCGGCAAATGTGACCCCGACCGCGGTGCCCCCGATCGTGACCCCGACGCCGGCGGTGAGCAGCCGGGGATGGGCTGTCACCACGGCGGACAAGGTGTATTTCCGTTCAGGCCCCTCCACGGCGAGCCAGCCCCTGGGACAGATCGCGAAAGCCGGGGAAATCATGGCGCTCTGGGATGCGCCGGTCACGGCGGACCGTGTTACCTGGTATCCCGTGATCTATAACGGGATAACCGGTTATGTGCACGGCGGCTTCTCGCAGATGCTTTCCGACTGGCAGATGGAGGAATACCGGAAGAGCGGCATCATGCCGACGGCGTCTCCTTCTCCCACGCCGGTGCCGATCGGAAACTCTTCCTATATCATGATCACGACGGATAAGGTATGGGTACGCTCCGGCGCGGGCACGAATTATACGCCGATCGGGAACGGAGTGCAGGTCAACAAGGGAGATGTATTCTTCTTTGACAAAACCACCGTGAACGGAAAAGTGACCTGGTACCGGATCTATTACACCGCCAATACGGTGGGTTACGTGCATGGCGGTTTCGCCAAGGTAATGACGCAGGTGGAATATAACCAGTGGGCGGAAGGACATCCGACCGCGGCGCCGACGCTGGTGCCGACCGCGGTACCCACTTCGGTGCCCACACCGGCACCCACGGCACTGATGCCGACTGCGACTCCGGGCTCCGGAACGCCGGTGCCGGATACCTCCAACGTGAAGTTCAACGGAAATCTGACGCTCGGATCAAGCGGTGTGGAAGTGCTGGCGGTGCAGCAGAAGCTGGTTGAAAAGGTATACCTTGCCAGCAGCGAAATCAGCGGACAGTACCTGGCCTCCACGATGAACGCGGTCATCGCCTACCAGCGTGCCAACGACCTGAAGGTGGACGGCATCGTGGGCACACAGACCTGGGAGAGCCTCTTCAAGGCGGCGCCGGTGCCGACTTCGACGCCGGATACCACCAACGGAACCCCCGGCGCGAACAACGCGGGCAGTTCCGTGATCGCGACGCTCTACCCGGTGGAAATGGTGGACTGGTACACGGGCGACATCCAGCAGATCTGGGCGCCGGGCGTAGTCGCCATCGTTACCGATGTGTACACGGGCATTTCCTACCGCGCAAGACGGCTGTACGGCGATATGCACGCCGACGTGGAGCCGCTGACCAGCGCCGATACGAAGGCGATCTGCGCGACCTACGGCGTCGCGCGGGCGCAGGACATCGCGGATAAGCGCGATTCCCTGCAGACCTGGCGGCGCAGACCGCTCTGGATCACGATCGGGACCCGCACCTTCGCGGGCTCCGGCTACTGCGTGCCGCACAATTACCCGGACGGCGATTCGATCCCGGATAACGACTACAACGGACAGTTCTGCGTGCACTTCATCAATTCGAAGACGCACGGCAGCAAGATCGTCGATTACGACAACGCGAACAACGCGTATTTCGGCCATCAGAGCGCGATCCGGTACGCCTACGAGCATTCCATCAGCGGAACAAAGTAGCACAGCGCAATGGCAGCAGCCTGCCGCGGTTCAT
>CADBNX010000525.1 GCA_902796115.1 uncultured Eubacteriales bacterium | reverse complement strand
CTTTCTGGTCAGCACCTGCCATTGGGACGTAGCAGGGGTCGCGGTTTCCACCTTGATTTCCAGCCTGCTGTCATCCGCACTGGTGATCATGGCTTTGTCAGAATTGCGGGACGGTTCCCGGCTCTTCCTGAAAAAGATCCGTCTGTACGGTTCCAATTTCAAGGAGATCCTGAAGATCGGCGTTCCTGCGGGAATACAGGGTTCCCTGTTCAGCTTTTCCAATGTCATCATCCAGTCCACCATCAATTCGTTCGGCTCCAAAGCCATGGCGGGGAATGCCGCCACCGGCAGCCTCGAGGGGATCGTCTACGTCGCTTTCAACGCTTATTATTTTTCCGTCATCAGTTTTGTCGGACAAAACCATGGCGCACATAAATACAAACGGATCGTCAAAAGCATGTTTTACTGCCAGCTCCTGGCGGTCCTTACGGCGTTCGTTTTCGGCTGGATCATTTTCATATTCGGGCCTCAGCTCCTGCGGATCTACAATCCCGATCCCGGAGTGATCCAATGGGGCATGATCCGCCTTAAATATCTGGTCACGACCTATTTCCTGTGTGCCCTCATGGACACCATCAGCGGATCGCTCCGCGGGTTGGGGCATTCCCTGACTCCGATGATCGTAACGATGCTTGGAGCATGTTTCTTCCGGATCGCCTGGGTATTCTGGGTTTTCCCACATTTCCGGACCATGGAAAATCTGCTGCTGTCCTATCCCGTTTCATGGTTTCTGGTTTTTCTGGTGAACGGGACGATCCTGTATTTCGTCTGCCGCAAACTGTTTGATAATGTCGCGCACCAGCCTCACCATATCGGTTACGGCACGATCCGGATCCGGTGACAGAACCGGTTGATACGGAACCCTGCCGGGCGTTCCATTTTATTTCGTGCGCTTCCGGTAAGCGGCAATTCTTTTTGCCACATTGTCCTTGATGTTGTTGTAATAGAAGTTGTAGTCGAATTCGTGGAAACTCTGCGGTCCGAAGAATTCGGCTGGGGCAGGGTAGCTGCATCTGGCGTTCGTCACGACTACGCCGCGGGCAAGGACCACCTGCGCGTCCGCGCCGATGTCGGTGATCTCGTAACGGCGGGTTTTTTCGTTCGGCATGAGCGAGCCCAGGTTCTTGCTCGCCGGTGCGTATGTTTCGTCAAGTTTCCAGTTCAGCGGGTTGATGCTGACCGCGTTGGGCAGCACCACGGCATTCTTCGCGTTTTCCTTTACATTCCTTGGACCTTCGGTGTTCCAGCTGACGATGACGCCCGTGTCGCGCTCGCCGGTTGCGAACTTCAGGTGCGGGTATTTCTCCAGGTCGTCCTTCGTGACGGAGAAGCCGATGACGTAGGCCGCGACCATGCGTTTGTAGTACTCGGGATGTTCCTTGAAGTAGTTCTTCAACACGTACTTGACCATGGACGATCCCTGGCTGTGGCCCGCGATGATGAACGGGCGTCCGTTGTTGTACTGTTCAAAGTAGCAGTCGAGCGCGGCGCGTATGTCGTCATAGGGCACGCCGGAAATCGCGGCGTCGATGTCCCCGGTCTTCTCCCTGATTTCCCCAGCGTACCGCATCCCGGCCTGACGGTAGTACGGCACGAACACGTTGGTGGATTCCTCATACACGCTTGTGTTTGACATATATTCGCCCTGCGCGCCCTCCAGCATTTCCGGGTTGTCGAGCGGGGCGTAATCAGGGGCGCCCTCTTTGAAGCTCGATTCATAGTACGACGTCGCATAGATGTAGAACGTGTCGACGTCCTTTGTGATTTCCGGGATCCGCAGCCAGCTTTCCTTCCGGGAATAGTCGGTCGGTTTTCCCGTGCTCGTAGTCGCCGCGGATGTTTTCGCTCTGCCGTTTTCTTCCGATGCGCCGGAGCAGGCAGACAGACTGAACACCGCAACAGCAATCATTGCCAATGCTGAAATGATCTTCTTCATCTTTTTCCCCTTTGTCTTCCATGAAGGAACCTCCATCAATCCATTTTTGAGGGAGAGTCCGGTTGTTGTCGGGTAAGGCTCGCCGGATGCGATTCTTCGTACCCATAGAATAAGCCTTTTTCCCGTTTTTGTCAAGGCGTAAAGACGAAAAAACTGTTATTTTTCAGAGAAAAGCCTCCTGTTTGCACGGTTTGCG
>CADBNX010000524.1 GCA_902796115.1 uncultured Eubacteriales bacterium | reverse complement strand
TGACGCGGTGGAGGGCTTCCTGTGGGACGAGCGGCAGCTGAAAGTGGAAAAAGCGTTTCTCTATGTGCCGAACGGGCCTTCCGATACGATCGGCGCGTCCGTATTTGAAAAGCTGATCCCGCTTGACAGCGTGACCGCCGGGCGCAAGACGCTGGTGCTGCAGGGCATTGCGGGCGAGGACAGGCTGGTGCTGTTCCGCACACAGCTTGCGCTGCGCGGAAAATACCAGGAAGAAGCGCATATCACGGCCCTGTGTAAAGTATCAAACGCCCGGGTGACGGACAGCGAACTGAAGACCGCGTGGGCGCCGACGAAGGAGAAGCCGCTGCTGACGGTCGAGATCCCGGCGGACGCGGGGGCGGCCCTGATGACGCTGGAATGGAAAAAAATCCCTTCCTCCTTTACGGTGACGCTGTCCGGGGAGGACGGGGAACTGTCGAAGGACGAATACGCGACCGGCTTTTTCGCGGACAGCGTGCCCCTTTCCTCCGCCGTGCGCCGCGTGACGATCACTTTCCCCGCAGGCGGCGAGCTGGCCACATTGCGCGTGTATCCGGAGGAATACGCGGACACGGTACAGCGCTGGGAGCCCACCCCCGAAAAGGCGGAGCTGATGGTGATTTCGACCCATCAGGATGATGAATTCCTCTTTTTCGGCGGCACGATCCCCTTTTACTGCGCGCAGGGCCGGGACGTGGCAGTCGTCTATATGACAAACTGCGGCCGGGACCGTTACCGCGAAGCGCTGGACGGGCTGTGGAGCGCCGGATTGAAGGCGCACCCCGTTTTCCTGGGATGGATCGATAAGGACGTGGCCGGCATGAACGTGGCGATGGGGCTCTGGGAGCGCAGCGAACCGGAACCGGTGCTGGGTGTGGTGCGCCTGCTGCGGCAGTATAAGCCGGAAGTCGTCGTGACGCATGATTTCGCGGGGGAGTACGGGCATATGCAGCACCAGCTGACGGCGAAGCTCGTATCGGAAGCCGCCGCGCTTGCGGCCGACGAAAACGCGGATCCCGCTTCCGCGGCGCAGTGGGGCACCTGGCAGGTAAAGAAGCTCTACATCCACCTGTACCCGGAAAACCGGATTGAAATGGACTGGGAGGAGCCCATCGACTGGGATACCGCGGTCACCCCGATGTTCCTGGCAAAGGAGGGCTTTGACCGGCACCGTTCCCAGCAGGGGTATTTCCAGATGGAAACCACCGGCGTGATCTATGACAACCATGTGTTCGGCCTGTACAGTACCACGGTCGGGCCGGACGTGGAAAAAAACGATTTCTTTGAAAACATTCCGTAAAAGGAGGAAAAAACGATGACAAAGGATTTCGGAACCATCCGCCTTGTTACCTTCGAGGATGACGCGCGCGTGATGCTGGATATGGCGCTGCGCATGGCGCATGTGATCCGGGAAAACAACGAAAAAGGGAAGCATACCGTGCTGATCGTGCCGGTAGGCCCTACGGCGCAGTATCCGCTGTTTGCGGCGATCGCAAACGAATTCCGGCTCGACATGCGCAATACGCATCTGTTCAACATGGACGAATACCTGATCACGCCCACGCAGCGCATTGACGACGACCATCCGATGAGCTTCCATCATCGGATGCGGACGGAGCTGTATGACCGGCTGGATCCCGCCATTGCGCCGCCCGTATCCCAGCGGCATTTTCCGGAGCCGGGCCATGAGAAGGAATATGATGAGATGATCGCGTCCCTCGGCGGCGCGGATCTGTGCCTGGGCGGCATCGGCATCAACGGACATATCGCGTTCAACGAGCCGCCGGAACCGGGAGAGAAGGTGACCGCGGACGAATTCGCCGTCCGCCCCACGCGTGTACTGCCCATTTCCCGGGAAACCATCGTGGCGAACGCCATCGGCTACCAGCGGGGGGATCTGCGGGGCATGCCCGAATACTGCATCACCGTCGGTATGAAGGCCATACTGGATTCGAAGGCGATTTACCTGGCCCTGAGCCGCGACTGGCAGCACGGCATTGTACGCCGTATCCTGACCGGTGAAAGGACCGCCGCCATTCCGTGCTCCCTGCTGCAGGGACATCCGGAGGTGACGATCGCATCTCCGGAAGCCATCGCAAAGGGGCTGTAAATGCTTTTTCGGGGCTGCCGCGCAGCCTCGCGTCAGGGGACGTGTCCCCGTAACGGGGCTGTGCGGCAGCCCCCTTTTTTTCAGGGAGGGATCATATGTTTGCGGGCAGTATCCCATATGAGCTTTCATTTTTCCGTTTCGGAGGCGGGGTCTCCTTCCCGCCGGATGATGAAAACGGAGGGCAGTACACCTGGCGCTGGAAAACGCTGTATGACACGGGACTCGAAGCACACCTTTGCCTGGAGAGGGAATGCTATGTCGGCGCGGTATGCCTGAAAATGGCCGAAAAGGGCGGCGCGCTGGCGGTAAGGGTATTCGCGGACGGACGCTGCGCGGGCGCGCTGGATGCCTCCCGGACACCGGTGCGCCTCGGCAAAAGGCCCCTGCTGAACGGAGATCTGGTCATTCCCGTGCGGGCGCGGGCCGTGGAGCTGGTGCTGCGCTTTGAAGCGGAACTGGCGGATATTTCCTTTGCTGCGCCCGAGGTGCTCGGCGCGTACGAGGACGGACAGCCCTTCTTCTGGCCTGTGCCGCTGAAGTGGGAAGCGGCGCCGGGAGAGGACGTCGCGGCCGGCAGCATACGCGCCCTGGGCGGCGCGGACGCCCTGTTTGCGGCACAGGATCTGCGCAGGCGCTTTGCGGAGGAGGGGATCGGTCTTGCCGAAGGCGGCGCGGAGGTGCTGCTGGAAGAGGACGAACGCTTCACGGACGAGCGCTGCCGGGTGGAAATCACGAAGGAGCGTATCCGCCTGACGGCGGGAAGCCGTCTGACGCTGCTGTACGCGGCGGAAATCCTTCTGCAGTGCGCCCGGGAGGGACGTTTTGCTCCCGGTATCGCGGAAGACCGTCCCGCACATCCGATGCGGGGATTCCATCTGGGACTGCCGCCGAGAGAGGAACTGCCCTTCTTCCGCCGTTTTCTGCGGTATGTGCTTATTCCGCTGCGGTATAACCAGGTTTTTCTGGAATTTGCGGGCGGCATGCGCTTTGACCGGCATCCCGAGATATCCGAAGCGTGGCTGAAGGGAAACCGTGCCGCGCGGGAAGGAAAGCAGCCGGCGTTTCCGCACGGGAGCATGAACGCGGGCGGGGAACTGCTGGAGAAGGACGAAGTCCGCGCCCTTGCGGAGGACGTGCGGGAGATGGGGCTGGAGCTGATTCCGGAGGTGCAGAGCCTGAGCCATGTGCAGTACATCACCTGGGCGCATCCGGAAATCGCGGAGCGGGAGGAGGGGGCGCATGCGGTATCCGATACCCGCGCGGAGGACGCCAGACCCGCGGATTTTTACGCGCACTGCTACTGCCCCTCGAACCCCGAAAGCCTGCGCATCATTTTTGACATCATCGATGAAATCGTCGAGGTGACAAGGCCCGCACGCTTTGTGCATATGGGGCATGACGAGGTGTACCAGATCGGCGTCTGTCCGGTATGCAAAGGGCAGGATCCTGCCCGGCTCTACGCGCGCCATGTGACGCGGGTGCATGATTACCTGGCGAAAAAGGGCCTGAAAATGATGATCTGGGCGGATATGCTGCAGCCCACAGAACGCTATCTCACCTATCCCGCGCGGGAAATGATCCCGAAGGATATTCTGCTGCTGGATTTCATCTGGTACTTCCATTTCGACCTGGATATGGAGGATCATCTGCTGCCGTACGGATTTTCCGTGCTGATGGGCAATCTCTACTCCTCCCATTACCCGCGCTACAGCGCGCGCGCAGACAAGAAAAACATGCTGGGCGGCGAGGTGTCCACCTGGTGCCGCTTCGACGAGGAAACCCTTGCGGAGCTGGGCAAGTTCTGGGATGTGATGCTTACGGCGCAGATGCTGTGGAGCCGGAGCTTCCGGGAGGAGATGCGCCCCGTATATACCCGGATGCTCACTTCTTTCCTGCAGCCGCGCATGCGCGCGGCACTGCGCGGGACCGCGCGGCGCGCGGCGGACCCCGTTTCCCTTCCGCTGCCTCCCGGCGACGCTTCCGGCATTCCGGAGGAGGTGCTTGCCCGCTTTCCTTCCGCGATCCGGGCGGAGGGCGTGCGGATTCCCGTCGGGCGGGCGCTGAAAAGCCTGCGGTTCTGCCATACCGCGCTCTTCAGGCTGCCCTGCCGGAATTTCGAGGCGCTGGAGCGTACCGGGGAATATGTCGTGCGGTATGCGGACGGCGCGGAAGAGATGGTTCCGGTGAAGTACAACGGAAATATCATCTGCCTGAATACCGCCTACGCGGAGCCGCTTCCGCAGCAGTTTTACCGCCACCGCGGGTATGTGGGCACCTGGCAGGCCGATCCGGTGTTCGAGGGGAAGGACGGGGACGGACGGGATCTGCTCGTGCTGGGCCTTGACTGGGAAAACCCGCGCCCCGAAGCAGTGATCGCCGATATATCCTTCCGCGCCGCGCGGCCGGATCTTTCCGTCACGGTGCTTGCGGAACTGCTTGCGGAAGAATAAGAAACCGATCATGCCGTCCGGTACGCGCGCGTGTGCCGGAGGCACGGTTTCCGCATAAAAAGAGGGGCTGCCGCGGCAGCCCCTCTTTGAAACATGCGTGGGAAACTCAGATGTAGTACGGTGCGCCGGGACAGTTTTTGAAAGCCTCGGTGCCGATGGAAACTGTGCCTTCCGGTGCTTTGATCCGGATATCGGAAAGACCGGTGCAGCCGTAAAACGCGCGGTTTCCGATCGAGGTTACGGTGCCGGGGATCGTGACGGACTCAAGAGCGATGCAGCCCGCGAACGCGCCGTTGACGTTATTGACGGTGCCTTTGATTGCCTGAAGCCCTTCGGAGAGGTTCAGCGTGCGCAGCGTAATACAGTTCCGGAACGCATTGGCGTTGATCGATTTCACATTGCCGGGAATCGTGACCGTTTCGAGGCTCACGCATTCTCTGAAAGCGGAATCACCGATGGTTTCAAGATAGTTTCCTTCTTCGATCACGAGGGACGTGATCCGAATTCCTTCAAATGCGCCCGCGCCGATTGCCCTGACCTTTGCCGGAATGGTCAGGGTTCCCGCCAGCGCTGTTCCTTCAAACGCGCTCTCGCCGATCGAAATTTCATAATCCTGACTGTCCAGGATGGTCAGGCTGCTCAGCAGCGTGCATCCGAAGAAGGCACGGTTCGCGATCGTCGTCACGGTGCTCGGGATCGTCACCTCCGTCAGTTTGACGCAGCCGGCGAAGGCGCCGTTCACGTTGTTTACCGAGCCGCCGATCACTTCAAGGCCCTCCGACAGGTTCAGCGTGCGCAGCAGGATGCAGTCCTGGAACGCGTTGGCGCTGATCGTT
>CADBNX010000523.1 GCA_902796115.1 uncultured Eubacteriales bacterium | reverse complement strand
TAATAGATGAGAAGTTGTTGGAGTATTGGAAGGGTAATGATGAGGCTAATCGGTATAACTGAAGAGAACTGGATGGATGTTGCGTCTCTGTCAGTGAAGGAAGAACAAAAGGATTATGTCGCTCCTGCGATCGGCATCCTGGCCAGGGGCTATGTTTATCGTGACTGTAATGGGAAGATTTATGCGTTTGAAAATGATGGGATGATTGTTGGAACAGCGCTTGTCAGAGAATTTACGGACGAGCCGATGGGTTATGATCTGCAGCAGTTTATGGTCGATAAACAGTATCAGAGAAAAGGATACGGTTCCCGGGCCCTTCAACTGATTCTGGATGAACTGCGCAAGGAAAATCATTATGACCATGTTGAGCTCTGTGTGAAGAAAGCAGATACGGAAGCGATCCGACTCTATGAGAAACATGGCTTTGTCGATTCAGGGTATATCGATGAAAACCTGCCGGATTCGCTGAATATGATTTGCTATCTGTCTGACAATCACTGAAGGGGCTGCATCTTTTGAGACGGCAGAACAGGGAAACGGTTCTGCCCGGCGGGAGGAAAAGTGAAAGAATACCGGGAACTATTCACAGACTGACATGAACTGATATCCTGTGATTATTCGGTCAGGGAGGAATACAGTGAAATGGCATCGAACAGAGAATACCTGGATTTTATTCTGGAACAGCTTTCCGGTCTGGAAAACATTACGTATCGGGCGATGATGGGCGAATTCATCCTCTATTATCGTGGCAAAATCATCGGCGGCATTTATGATGACCGTTTTCTGGTCAAACCCACAAAATCCGCTCTGGCGATGATGCCGGACGCGGACCGGGAGATCCCTTATGAAGGAGCAAAGGGAATGCTGCTTGTGGACAATGTGGACAATCGGGAGTTCCTGACGGAACTGCTTACATCCATGTATGACGAGCTGCCGGAACCGAAGAAAAAGAAGTGACCGACTCCTTACTTCTGAATTTTTTACGATGATGCGCGGAGGAATCATGAAGACCATCATTCTGGTTCAGCATACGGAATCTGAACACCACATCAACGGCCATATTGGGGCGTGGCAGGATTGGAATCTGACGGCGAAAGGCCGGGAACAGGCTTTCCGGATCGGAGAGTGGCTGAAGCAATCAGGCTGTGACCCTACATGGTCTATGTTTGTGTCCCCGCAGCGCCGTGCCATACAGACCGCGGAAGAGATAAACCGGAGTCTTGGAATTATACCGGTTCTCCGAAAAGAACTGCGGGAAGTGAACGCGGGCGAAGGTAATGGGAAGACACGGGAATGGTATCTGGAGCACGCGGCGCCCCGCGGGCCTGAGTTTGATCCGGATCATAAGGATTTCCCTGACGCGGAATCAGACCGCGAACTGTGGAACCGGCTCCAGCCCTTCTTTACGGAGATGATGGTTTCCGCTTCGCAGCGAATCATCGTGGTATCCCACGGAACCACACTCAGTTTCCTGCAGTCTATGCTTTCCGGTCAATCCGTGGAAGACAGGGGACGTTTTCGTTTTAATGGGAGCAGCGGCTCTCTCTCCCGTTTCACGGTGGAAGAAAGCGGGCGGGTCACAGCAGCTTTTGTGAATCATTCAATCTTTTGAAACTCCTTGCTATGGGAGATGATGCTGATGATGAGTTTCGGGAACTATATACAGAGGATACCACGATGAAGCATAAACATATGCGCACTGCACGGTGGTCGATTACCATATCGATGTCAAAAAAGCCCTGCAGGACCATCCTGAATACGAAGATAAGGTAATCCATCCTTAATCGTTTCGGAAGGGGGATGAAGCGGGCTCCGGAGAAAATCGGCAGGAAGCCCGAAAAAAGAAGCAGCTTTGGATACGAAGGAGCGAGGCAGATGCTTGGGCTGAGGCCTTACAAAAAAGAAGACGCAGCCACCATTATTTCGTGGAGCAAAGATGAAAAGGCTTTTTATCAGTGGAGTGCCGGGATCATGGGGAAATACCCTATTACACAGAAGGAATTCGGATTTGTTGATTCCATGATGGCTTTTACGGCATTTGATGAAAACGGAATCGTCGGTTGCTTTACCCTCAGGAATCCGGGAGGTAAGCAGGACGAGCTCAGGATCGGATTTGTTATTATTGATCCAGGGCAGCGAGGATGCGGAACAGGGAAAGAAATGATTTTGCTGGGGCTCAGGTATGCATTTGACATATACGGTGCAAAGAAAGTGTCTCTGGGCGTATTCGAAAACAATGAGCCGGCCTATTACTGCTATAAAGCTGCTGGGTTTAAAGAAGTTGTTCCTGACAAGACAGAAACCTATCCTGTCATGGGAGAAGAGTGGAAATGCAAGGAAATGATTATAGAGCGGGAAATTGGTTGCAATGATCGGCGGTGAAATATGATCAATTCAATTGCCGGAATGACAAAAGGAATTGTTTCAGTTCTGAGTGAAAACGTACACAGCATCTGGCTGTACGGAAGTGTTGTACAGGACGACTTCCGTCCGGGATGGAGCGATATTGATATTCTTGCGCTGACCCGAAAGCAGTTCACGGACAGCCAGGCACTGAAACTGGTTCAACTGAGACAAACCCTGGCGGCGGATGCGCCGGACCATTCTTATTACCCCCTTTTTGAAGGCGTTATTGCCAGCCTGGATGAATATCTGTCCGGATCATTCAGCCGCCTGGTATACTGGGGCACGTCAGGCCAGCGGATTATGAACCGTTATAAACCGGACCCGTTTTCCCAATATGAACTCGCCGGGAACGGTAAATCTGTTTAC
>CADBNX010000522.1 GCA_902796115.1 uncultured Eubacteriales bacterium | reverse complement strand
TCCTTATGAAAAAGGTATCCGCATTTCTGAAGAATCTGAATGTTCATCCGCTGATCCTGATCATCGCCGGCGCGATCCTCGTGCTCTGGCCGAACGCGCCCTGGGACACGCTGGTCCGCCTGATCGGCGTTTTTGCCCTCATCTGGGGCGGGACCGGCCTGTGGCAGGTTTTCTCCGGCAGCAAAAAGGAGCCGCTGAAGGATCCGTCCTTCCTACCCTCCTGCGCGGCGGCGGCGGTCGGCGTATGGATGCTGTGCAGCCCGCGCTTCTTCGAAGGGATCCTGCCCGTCATCGTCGGGATCGCCGGCGTGCTGTACTGCGGCTCGATCCTCTATGACGCGGTAAAAGCGAAAAAAGGCATCGTCTGGATCCTCCTGGCCGCGGCCGGCATCATCTTCAGCCTGGTGCTCGTCTTCCATCCGATCACCTCGCTGCGCACGGTCACGGTGCTGCTGGGCATCCTGCTGGTCTACACCGGCGTGACCTCCCTGCTTGAAAAGAAGCTGTAATCCGGAGGCCTCATGAAAACGTACATTATCGGCGTCGATATCGGCACTTCCGGTGCCAAATGCATCCTGACGGAGCCATCCGGGCACGTCGCCGCCTCCGCGGTACGCGATTATCCGCTCAGCACGCCCCGGCCCGGCTGGGCCGAGCAGGACCCGGAGGACTGGTGGCGGGCGGTTTGCGAAGGCATCCGTCAGATCACATCCGGCATCGATCCCGCCTGCCTGCTCGGAATCAGTTTTTCCGGCCAGATGCACGGCCTGGTTCCGCTGGATGAGGACGGAAGGGTCATCCGCCCCGCCATTCTCTGGTGCGATCAGCGCACGCAGAAGCAGTGCGACGAAATCACCTCCCTCGCGGGCGGGGAAGCGGGGCTTCTCTCCTGCACCAATAACCTGATGCTCACCGGCTATACCGGCGGCAAGCTGCTCTGGCTGCGCGAAGAGGAACCGGAAGCGTTCGCGCGGATGAAAAGTTTCGTCTGTCCCAAGGACTATATCCGTTACCGGCTCACCGGGCGTCTTGCCACCGACGTATCCGACGCGTCCGGCACCGGTTTCTTCGATACCCGCCGCCGCATCTGGTGCGCGCCGCTCATCCGACTGACGGGGCTGGACGAAGGGATCTTTCCGGAGGTGCTGGAATCCGCGCAGCGCGCGGGCAGCGTCACCGCCGAAGCCGCGGCGCTCACTTCCCTTCCGGCGGGGCTTCCCTGCTGGGCGGGCGGCGGCGACGCGGTCATCCAGTCCGTCGGCAGCGGGCTCGTGTCCTCCGGCGTGCTCGGGGTCGTGATCGGCACCGCGGGCAATGTCTCCATGGCGCTGGATCATTACACGGAAAACCCGCAGGGCAGGCTGCAGATGTTCTGCGGCAACGATCCGGATATGTGGACCAGCTTCGGCTCCACCCTGGCCGCCGGCGGCGCGTACCGCTGGTGGCGCGATCAGGGCTGCGCGGACCTTGCCGCGGAAGCGAAGCGGAGCGGGGAAAACGTATATGAACGGATGAACCGCCTGGCCGCTTCCGCGCCGGCCGGCGCCAACGGCGTCGTTTTCACGCCCTATCTTTCGGGCGAGCGCTGCCCCTACCCGGACGCGGACGCCCGCGGATGCTTCTACGGGCTTTCCCTGAAGAGCACGCATGCCGATATGACCCGCGCCGTCATGGAAGGGATCACCTATTCGCTCGCGCAGATCATCGATATTTACCGCGCGCTGTCCCCGCTCTCCCGCGTCATCTCCTCCGGCGGCGGCGCGGCCAGCCCCCTGTGGCTGCAGATGCAGGCCGATATTTTTGAACTGCCCGTGCGTACGGTATCCGCCGCAGCGGAAGGCGGCGCGTTCGGCGCGGCGCTGGTCGGCGGCGTCGGAGCCGGCGTCTGGCCCGATCTGAAGCATGCCGTGAGCGTGCTGCAAACGGAAAGCGAATACCTGCCCGACGAACACGCTGCTGTGGCATACCGGAAAAGCTACGCGCTCTACCGCTGCATTTATCCGGCCCTGAAGGATGTGTACCGCTTCGGTGCCGGTATGGAGGAATAACCCCATGTCAGAATCATTGAACACGACCCGGGCGCTGCCGCTGCGTCAGCGCAGCATCGCCCAGCTGCTTGTGCCCGGCGGCATCCGGTGCAGCTGCGGCAAGGTGCATTCCTGTTCCCTTCGATATTTCCGCTGCGGCAGGGGCGCGCTCGCCTCGCTGCCGGAAGCGCTGAAAGCCTGCGGCTGTAAGCGTCCCTTTGTGGTGATGGACGGCAACACAAAAAAAGCCGCGGGCGACGCGGTACTGAAAACCCTCGCGGAGAGCGGCGTCGAGGCGGTGCCGTTCGTTTTTCCCGCCGAAGGAAAAATGGAACCGGACGAAGCGGCGGTCGGCGCGCTGACCATGGCCTTTGATCCCTCCTGCGACGTGATCCTCGCGGTGGGAAGCGGCGTGATCAACGACTGCTGCAAGGTGGCGGCCCACGCGGCGCGCCTGCCCAGCATGGTGGTGTGCACCGCGCCTTCCATGGACGGATACTGCTCCAACAACGCGTCCATGATCCAGAACCGCATCAAGGTAAGCCTGTACAACGCCTGCCCCGTCGCCATCATCGCGGATACGGACATTCTGAAAACCGCGCCGGACGTGATGCTGCAGGCGGGCCTGGGCGATATGCTGGCCAAATACGGCGCGATCTGCGAATGGCGTTTCAGCCACCTGATCCACGGGGACCCGTACTGCGAAGAAATCGCGGATCTGATGCGCGGGTGTCTCGAAAAGATCGTCAGCCACGCGGACGGTCTGATGCGGCGGGAGGACGACGCGCTTGAGGCGGTGCTGGAAGGCCTGGTCGTCAGCGGCATCGCGATGTCCTTTGCCGGCATCAGCCGTCCCGCCAGCGGGCTGGAGCATTACTTCAGCCACATCTGGGAAATGAAAGCGCTGCAGCGCGGCGAGGATTCCGCCCTGCACGGCATCCAGGTAGGCGTCGGCACCCAGCTCACGCTGTGGCTGTTTGAAAACATGCTGCAGTTCGACGAGGTCGACCGGGAAAGGGCGCTCCGCGCGATGGACGGTTTCTCCCAGTCCGCCTGGGAGGCCTCGATGCGGCGCATTTTCGGCGCCGTCGCCCCGTCCATCATCCGGATCGAGCAGAAATTCCGCAAAAACGATCCGGAAAAACAGAAAGAGCACCTGGAAATCATCGCTTCCCACTGGCAGGAGATCCGCGCCTTCATGCGGGAAGAGCTTCCCGCCCGGAAGGAAATCATCGCGCTGATGCGCCGCTGCGGCATGCCGGTCACCCCGAAGGACCTGGGTCTCACCCGGCAGGACACCGTCGACGCGCTCAAGGGCAGCCGTGAGATCCGTGACAAATACCTGACCAGCAGCCTGCTCTGGGATCTGGGCATGCTGGAGGAAGCGGCGGAGCGAATTCCGTGGGATGAATAATCATGTGATAAAAGCCGCAGAAACACGCAACCGGCGTATCCTGCGCCGGGCCGACTGAATACATCAGTTTGCTTCGTTAAGTTCTTCGATGCCGCGCAGCACCTGCGCGGCGTCTTCCTTTTCCCCGAAAAGCGTCACGTATCCCTCCAGCGCCCTGGCCTTCGCGCGGAGCGTGCGGGAATGCGCGGACAGGTACATCCGGCTGCGGAAACGGCCGTTCTTGCCCTCCTGCATCAGGTTCGCGGCGGGAGAATTGCCGTCGAACACCAGCATGCAGGACGGCCGCCGCTTGAACACCTCATAGGCGAAGCTTTTGTACAGCCCGTTGCCGCTCGCCTCGATGGATACGCGCACGGATAC
>CADBNX010000521.1 GCA_902796115.1 uncultured Eubacteriales bacterium | reverse complement strand
TCGGCCGTGATCCTTCCATGGTCGAATTCAATGCGGAAGGGCTCCTCGCTCCACAGATACCGCCCTTTCGAAGAAAGAAAGAACGGCGCGGACTGCGTGGTCCGCTGCGTTTTCAGGTCGATGGCAAAGACCGATTCCGCGTCAAACGGCATTTTCTCCGCGCCGACCACGCATCCGCCCCACCAGCACTCGTTTTCCAGCATCCGAATCGTCAGTTTCATTCCGATTTCCTCCTTTGCTGCTTGCAGGTCCGATCATACCAGAAAAGCTCGTTTCAGGCAATATAGCCGTTTTCACATTGCGATACACAGCATGATACGGCCGCGCCTTCCATGCAAAACAGACCGCCGTCTTTTCCGGACGCTTGCAGGAAAAACCCAAATACCGTTGAAACAATACAGCACCGCACTGCGGAACATTCCTCATTCGGACATCGGGGGTATCTCAAATGACACGCAGGGAATACGCGCTCCGGTATTTTGACGAACAGAAAAGCGGCATGGACGCACGAATCAGAAACGGAATCGAGACTTACCGGAAAGGGAATGCCGAAATCCGATTCGTTTCGAAGTCAAAGCTGCCCGAAAGCATCACGGTTCATGCGGAACAGCTGCGCCATGCGTTTCAGTTCGGCGCCAATCTGTTCATGCTGGATGAATTTGAGACGGAAGAAAAAAACGGTCTTTACCGCGGCAAATTTCCCGAAGCCTTCAATCTGGCCACCCTTCCGTTTTACTGGAACGCCCTGGAACCGCAGAAGGGCGGTTTCCGTTTCGGGACCGATTCGCCCCGGATGTACCGGAGGCCGAACGCGGACTTATGCCTCGCATACTGCCGGGAAAAAGGCATCACGCCAAAGGCACACTGCCTGAATTATGATTACTTCCGTCCCGTGTGGCTCAGCGACGTTTCCGTCGAAGCGCACAAAGCAGCGCTGGAGGATCACTTCCGGATCCTCGCGGAAAGATATGCCGATGCGATCCCTTCCTGGGAGGTTACCAACGAAACCTTCAACGTGACGTTTGCGGCGCATTTTCTGGACCCGGCTTATTCCCGTTTTTACCGGGAGCGGGATTTCAATTCCTGGTCTTTCCTCACCGCGGACCGGTATTTCCCGAAGAATCACCTGATCATCAACGACCATCTGGATTTCGGCTGCATGCGCAGTCCGCACGGGGAGTTCTTCGGAGAAAGAAGCCCCTATTACATGGAGATCGAGCGGATGCTGCAAAACGGCGTCACCCATCTTGACGCGATCGGTTTCCAGTTCCATTGCTTTTTCTCTCCGGAAGCGGAGGAAGAGCTGGCCGTCACGCGTTATAACCCCGGGCATCTGTTCGAAGTGCTCGATACCTATCGGAAACTGGGCAAAAAGCTGCAGATCACGGAAATGACCCTGTCCGCTTTCGGCGGCAGTCCGGAGGATGAAGAGATCCAGGCACTGCTGCTGGAAAACCTGTATTCCGTCTTTTTCAGCCATCCGGCCATGGAAGCGGTCATCTACTGGAACCTGGCCGACGGCTATGCTTCCGGAAGCAGTCCCGGAGATATGAAAGCCGGTGAGAACCAGTATTTCGGAGGGCTGTGCCGTTTTGACCTCTCCGAAAAGCCGGCCTTTACCGTGCTGAAGAAACTGGTAAACGACAAGTGGCATACCACGCTTACCGTTCCGGCGGTAAACGGTACGGCCGCTTTCAGGGGGTTTTACGGGGATTACCTGCTTACGGTCTGTGCGGACGGAAAAGAAATTCCCGTCGGCTTTACGCTGTCCGAGCAGGGAAACAATCAGCTGACTGTCGCGCTTTAACCGGAAAAGCCGAATAAATCGCCTGAACAGATGAGATCGCAAACGGGGCTGCCGTCATGTGCGGCAGCCCTGCTTTTCATCTCCGTTTGGATCCGGACCTGCATGAGGACACATTCCCCTTTCGGGGCTGTTCAGCACCCTTCAGGACACGCTGTAATCCGCCGCGAAGCGCACATGGCTTCCGCGGGCACGCAGCAGGATGGCTGTCAGTGGATGATCCGCGGGGTTCCCAGGCATGCGGGCCGTATAGACCCGTGCCTGCCGCAGCGTTTCCGGCCCGATGCGCACCAGCAGGGTTTTGCCGTTCAGCCGGAAGCGCGCTTCAAAGGTTTCCGCGCCCTCATAGCACACGACGTCCGACAGATAATCATAGCATTTCTCCGCGCCGGGCAGCGCGGCCGCGCTCCCGCCCGCGGGAAGCTGCGCTTCGCCCGCGCTGTGCAGCACCCAGTCAAACTGATGCGTATCTTCCGATTCGATTTCCATCACGTCATGCAGCATGCCGTTCGCCTCGGTCAGTGTACGGGTGCAGGCAACGCCGTCATAGACCTCCTCCGCGTGCGCGCGCACGCCGCCCTGCACTTTTTCCATTCTTCCGCGCACCGGCCGCATGGGCTGGGAAGTCCCGTCCGCCAGAAAGGTGTTGTGGCACAGCGTGGTCCGGTAATAAGCCGGCGTCATCGGATGCCCGTATCCTGGCGTGCCGATATCCTCTGCGAATGGCTGCATGCACAGGGACATGCAGTCCGGATGCATATGGCTTACGGACAGCACGCCGCTTTTGAGTAGCGCATGCACGGGACGGTTCATCACCGCCAGGCAGGTATCCGGAAAGAGGATGGTATCGGACCGCACCGGTTTCTTCCCTTCTTCCGATCCTTCCCTCATGAACAGCAGTGCTTCGGCGTTTTCGAACCGCTCCGGCTCCCGTGTCCGAATCAGCCGCAGCTGTGCCGCAAGCTCAGCGTCTGGAACGGTCCGGAAGGCATTGATCAGCGCGCGCGTACCGTTCGCGATCGAGATCGGATACCATCCGTCGTTGAGCGCCGGGATCGACCATCCGTCCGATGACAGCAGCCACGGCACGCGGTAGGCTCTGCGCATGATCTCAAACAGCGCGTCATCCGGATCGCGCAGAACATACGCGCTGAGAAACTCCGTCAGTGCCTCCGAGGCGTAATAGTGGTATCCCATCGAGCACTCATACCAAAGGCCGTCCGCCGTATAGCCCTTCCGGGCCTGATTCCGGATGCCGAACTCGCCCTCCAGTGCTTTTTCAAGCAGCGCTTCGTCCTCAAAAAACAGGCCGATCACGCCGCATGCCGCCTGCAGCCAAAGCGGGATATTGTGGATCCTGTCGGCCTGTCCGCCCACCAGCTCCGCCAGCGGAAGGAACAGCCTGTCTCGCCAGGCGATACGCTTCTCCTCCGGGAAAGAATCCCGGCCGCAGACGTTCAGCGCCCGCAGGATCCTCAGCGCCCATACCGCCTCGTCCAGGCTCTGCCCCATCACCCGGCCCTTGCCCGCCCAGTCGCCGTGCACCGGGAAATGCTCATAGGCGTCCGCGTAGAAATCCACACAGCGGATGATATGATCCAGGGAGTCCCGTTCCCCGGTCACATGGTAATTCAATGCGGAACTGACCAGCCCCGAGGCGGCGCCGGCGCGGTACCCGTATACCCACGCTTCGTCCAGCAGCCTGCCGGAGGACGTTTTGCCGCAGTTGGGGCAGCGGTACGCTCTGCCCGGCTGCCGCACATAATCCTGCAGATAATGTGCCGCGCAGTACGGACATACGAAATTATGCCCCCATCCGCTCCGCCACGCGGGATCGTCCGCGAAGGACGCTCGCCAGAACGCGTCCGTCTCCTTCGCTTTCTGCAGGGCCCGGGCATATACCGGATCCCCTTCTGCCATGCGCAGGATTTCCGCTGCGCTGTTGCAATAGGTGTTTTTCATGTCCCGTTCCTCCATGTTCTTCTGATCATTGGCAGCTGGCAATAAGGTTCAGGGAAAGGCAACAGGGAATAGGCAATAGGGAATAGTTCAGTTTGTCGCTTCGCTCCGGGAAGGCAACAGGCAATTCGTTCACTTCGCCCTCCATCCTTCGGGCGCAGTTCAGTATGGCATGCACTGGCGTGCCAATCCTTCACCGGGCTTCCGGTTCGCAGCCTTCCCCTATGGGGAAGGTGCCGAACGCAGTGAGG
>CADBNX010000520.1 GCA_902796115.1 uncultured Eubacteriales bacterium | reverse complement strand
TTTTCCCCGTTCCTCCGCCTTGATGCCGAAATGGCTGTATCCGTTCAGGCTGCCCTTCGCCGGATGATTCCGGATCTCCCAGTCCCGCAGCCTGCCCGTACCGTCCAGGCCGATGCTGCCCGCGCCGATCCCGCCCAGCGGGAAGACGATTTCGCGCCGTTTTTCCTTTTCGTAGGTTTTCCGGATGTCCGCCATGTCCCTTTCCTCCGTTTCCGTCAGGTTTCCTGCCCCGCGAACTGGGTCATGTACAGGTCATGATAGCGGCCCTTCTTCGCGAGCAGCTCCTCATGCTTTCCGCTTTCCACAATGGCCCCGTGATCCATCACGATGATCTCGTCCGCGTCCTGGATCGTGGAAAGCCGGTGCGCGATGATCAGGCTGGTGCGGTCGCGCATCAGGTTTGCCATCGCGTCCTGGATATCCATTTCCGTGCGGGTATCCACGCTGCTGGTCGCCTCGTCCAGGATCAGGATGGAGGGATCGGAAAGGAACGCGCGCCCGATGGTGAGCAGCTGCCGCTGTCCCTGTGACAGGTTCGCGCCGGAGGATTCCAGCACCGTTTCATATCCCTCCGGCAGGTGCGCCACCACGTCGTCGCAGCGGCTCATCCGCGCCGCCCGGTCGATCTCCTCCTGCGGCGCGCCTTCGTCGGCATAGGTCAGGTTATTGCGCACCGTATCGGTAAAGAGCACGGTATCCTGCAGTACGATGCCCACGGCGTCCCGCAGCTCGTCGGTCGAGATCCCGCGGATATCCTTTCCGTCCAGCAGAATCTGCCCGGAATCGATCTCATAGAAGCGCATCAGCAGGTTGATGATGGTGGTTTTTCCGCTGCCCGTGGCGCCGACCAGCGCGATTTTTTTGCCGCTGGATACCTTCAGGGAGAAATCCCGTATCACTTCTTTTCCGGGCGTGTAGGAGAAATGCACGTTCCGGAATTCGATCACGCCCCTCACCGGACGCACGATGCTGCCCCCGGATTTGTCCTCTTCCTTTTCGTCCAGGATGCCGAAAATGCGCTCGGCGCCCGCGATGGCCGTCTGAATCTGCCCGTAGAGCTGGGCCAGCTCGTTGATCGGGCGGGAAAACTGCTTGGCATAAATGATGAAGGCCGAAATCACGCCGATCGTGATGGCACCGTTCAGCGCGAAATACGCGCCGAATACCGCGACGACCACAAACGCCACGTTGTTGAGCATATTCATGACCGGCCCCATCGAACCGCCGATGATTTCCGCGATGATGCCGGTTTTGGTCAGTTCATCCGCGGTGTGTGAAAACTCTCCCACCGCGCTCTGCTGCCGGTTGTACGCCGTCACGGTATGGCAGTTGGTCACCATCTCCTCCACCGTGCCGTTCAGGCTGCCGAGCAGTTTCTGCCGTTTCACAAAATACCGGCGCATGTACTTGGTCAGGATGCCGGTAAAGATCACAGTCAGAAGCACCGTGGAACAGGACAGCAGCGCCAGCGGCACGGACAGGCTCATCATGACCGCCACGGTGCCGATCAGCGTCAGCACGCCCGAAAAAAGCGAACCCAGCGACATGGAGATGATGGCGGAAATATTGTCCGCGTCGTTGGTCATGCGGCTCATGATGTCTCCGTGGGAATGATGATCGGTATAGGCGATCGGCAGGTTCACGATTTTCCGGAACAGTTCTCCCCGCAGGTTCTTTACCACCCGCCGGCTCAGCGAAGCGCTCAGATATCCCTGGGAGAGCGTCATCAGCGCGTAGAACAGGTAAACCGCGATCATCCGCACCAGCAGGGCCGGGACGGCGGCATAATCGCCCGATACCACTTTATCGATCGCGGAAGCCTGGAAGCGCGGCGCGGCCACGCTCGCCGCCACGCCCAGCGCCACGGCGCAGGCGAGCAGCACCACAAACCGGAGTTCCTTCCGGAAATACCGGATCAGCCTGCGCAGGGTTTTTTTGCCTTCCTTGGGTTTTTCCACCGGCATGCCCCGGCCCATCGGGCCTCTGCGTCCCATTCCGGGAGGCGGCATGGTGGATCGGTACGGCTGTTTCTGCGTCATGCGCTCTTCTCCCCCTTCCGCAGCTGGGAATCGTAGATATCCCGGTACACCTCACAGCTTTCCATCAGGCGCTCGTGTGTGCCGCAGCCCACGATCCTGCCGTGATCCAGCACCGCGATCCGGTCCGCCCGCATCACGGTGGCAATGCGCTGCGCGATGATCACCTTGGTGCAGTCCGCGTAGTTTTTCCGCAGCGCCGCGAACAGCGCTGCTTCCGTTCTCAGATCCAGCGCGCTCGTCGAATCGTCCAGGATCAGGATTTCCGCTTTCCGCAGCAGCGCGCGGCTGATCGCGATGCGCTGCCGCTGTCCGCCGGACAGGCTCATGCCCGCCTCCGCGACCGGCGTGTCATAACCCTGGGGCTGCGCGGAGATGAAATCGTCCGCCTGCGCGTCAGCCGCGGCCTGTTTCACCTCTTCATCCGTCGCTCCTTCCCGTCCCAGAAGGATATTCTCTTTGATGGTGGTGGAGAAAAGCTCGCTTTTCTGCAGCACGAAGGCGATGCGGTCGTGAAGCTGCGCAAGGGTAAAGCGCTTCACGTTCTCCCCGTCGATTTCCACGTCGCCCCGTGTCGTGTCATAAAAACGCGCGATCATATCCACCAGCGTACTTTTTCCGCTGCCGGTCGCGCCGATCACGGCGAGGGTCTCTCCCGGCAGGATTTCCAGATTGATATCGTGCAGCACTTCCTCTCCGAATCCCGGATAGGAAAAATGCACGTGGCTCAGCCGGATGTGTCCGCGTTCTCCCTCCGCCCCGCTCACGCCCGGTCCGTCCTGTACGGCGGGCTCTGTGCGCAGCACTTCCTTCAGCCGTTTGGAGGAGGCGACGCCGCGCGTGATGTTCTGGAAAATCATCGCCAGCATCATCATGCCGTTGAGGATCTGGGATAAATAGGTAATGGCCGCCATCACGGCGCCCGGGGCGATCGCACCTTCCTGCACGCGCAGCGCGCCGATCTGGATCACGGCGACCGTCGCGAGGTTCAGCACGATGTTCATGATCGGGCGCATCCAGGTAAACAGGATCATCACCCGGAACTGCGTATCGACCAGATCCTGATTGCTTTTCGCGAATTTCTCCTCTTCCCGTTTTTCCTGAACGAAGGCTTTCACCACGCGCGCGCCGGCGATGTTTTCCCCGATCACGGAATTCATCCGGTCCAGCCTGCGCTGCAGCAGTCCGAAAAGCGGCCCCGTTTTCCACACCACGAACAGGATCTCGCACAGCACCACCGGCAGCGCGATCATCAGCACCTGCCCGAAGGCCAGATCCATCGTCATCAGCGCCGCGGAACCCGCCACAAAAAACATGGCGCACCGCACGCCGCCGCGGATCAGCTGCGCCACCATATTCTGCACCTGCGTCACGTCCGAAGTGGTGCGGGTGATCAGGCTGCCCGTGGTGAAATTGTCCGTCTGTTCAAACGAAAAATTCATGATCCGGCGGAAGCAGGCCTTGCGTACGTCGTTCCCGAAGCGCTGGGCGCTGATGTTGACGAACACGCCGGACAGGATGCCGCACAGCCCGCCGCAGATCACGATCAGGATCATCCGGATCCCGACGCTGATCACAAGATCGATGTTCGGAATGCCTCCGTGGCCGATCCCGAGGATGCCCTCGTCCACGATCCGCTCCATCAGGCGCGGCTGCACCAGGTCGATCAGCACCTCGCCCACCATGAACGCGGAACCGAGCAGTCCGATCCACCAGTATTTTTTCATGTACTTAAACACGGCTGCCTCCTGTCTTTCCATGCGGGAATTCTTCCGCATACCGTTCCTTCCACCCGGCAAGCAGCTTGCCGAGCAGCGTGTAAAGCTCCTCCTGCTCCCGCTCGGACAGAAGATCAAACAGCGCCGCGTCTTCCCGCTCGGAACGCTCCCGCGCCTCTCTTTCCGCCCGCTCGCCCTCTTCGCTCAGCCGCAGCAGTGCTTTGCGCTGATCCTGCGCGTCCCTGCGGCGCAGCAGCAGGCCTTTATCCTCCAGCTTGCCCACGGTTTCACTCACGGAGCCCTGCTGCAGGCGCAGGATCTCCTGCAGTTCCCTCTGGCTGATTTCCTCATGAAAATGCACGATGTGCAGAATCCTTTCCTGCGCGGGCAGCCGTCCTTTCCGATGATGCAGAAAATGCCCGCAGGCGCTCACAGCGTGCAGCAGTTCCGTTCTGTCCATAACGCCTCCTCTTCAATAGGTACCTTTGCAGATTACCACATCCCCGCCTTGCCTGTCAATGCAAAATTCCGGGGCAAACCTTGTTCAAACGCGGCATATGCGGTACAATACTTCCGGAACAGGAGGGATCGGCATGCAGCCATCGGCAGTAAGTGAAACCATCGAGTGGAACTGGCGCAATTTTTTTACCCGCAATGTGATATCCCTGGCAGAGGAAGACGTCCGGCACGGAAAAATCGTGAATTTCATTCTGGATCCCGCGGGACACTGGGCGCAGGCCGAAACCGTCAACGGATTTCGCGTCGCGATAAAGGACGTGCCGGTTTCCATGGCAGAATACAGAAAGTATCCGTCTATCGGGCCCGGCGGAAGGGTTCCCTTCTGCCATTATTTTTCCTGCACCTGTTCCCAGTACGCGATGGGCATCCACTGCCGGCATATCGCGGCGCTGCTGACCTTCTGGGAAAACCGCATGGGCGTTTTCACGATCAGGGAAACCCCTGCCGAGCGCGAAAGGCGCACGCACCGCGCGCTGGAGGAACGGGCAAGGAAGGAAAAGGAAAAGACGGTTTTCCGCCTGTCCGATTATCTGAAAGAGCATACGCGGCCGCTGCGGGACACGCTGTATTTCCAGCCGGACCGCATCGCTGAAAAATCGGCTTACGGCGTCAATCAGTACGAAGCGGAGCTTGCCGGGGAACTGCTGGAGCAGAACATCCGCTTTCCGCTCTCCTACAGCGTTTCGTTCCACCCCGGTCATGACCGTCAGATCCTGCAGGCAAGGAGCAGCGTGGAGCTTGAAACCGTTTCCCTGGATATGGATCAGCGTGAGATCCTCGAAGCGTCCTGTTCCTGCGGACGCTGCATCGAACGGGACCGGTACGCCTATTACGTGCGTAACGAACTGTCGACGCTCTGCTGTCACGCGCTTCTTCTCTTCCTGCGGCTGCGGGACGAGATCGCGGCTGACAATCCCGGGGACGATACGGATTACCACGCAAATTCACTGCTGGAAATGCTGAGCGGCAAAGTGGCCGAGGAAAAGGAACTGGAAAACGTGACGGAAAGTACCGTGCGCGAGAAGAAGGCCACGGTGGAGCTGATCCCGCGCCTGCGCCGGTCGAACCGGGACGGGGAGAAGCTGCAGCTTTCCTTTGATCTGTCCCGCGCCGGCGGAAAAAGCCTTGCCGTCAGGAGCCTGGAGGATCTGGTCCGCGCCTCGGAGCAGGAAGAAAAATACAGTCTCGGGAAAACGCTCTCCGTCGATTTTGCCGAAGAAACCTTCACCGAATCCGCGCAGAAATGGTATCAGATGATCGAATCCCGCGTGCACGCGGT